>DASRSQ010000114.1:0-11839 GCA_035656475.1 Gemmataceae bacterium
CCTTCAGGAGGCCATCGCCGCCCATCGCTCAGCCCGCCAAAGCCCCAATCTGGTACTCGAAGGGTGAACGGTTACCTGCTCACGTCGGCCGACATGTTTTCGCCGTCGCCGGCTTTGAAGCTAAACACGGAACACGGTCGAACCATTCGGTTCAATCGCGTTCCGTCTGCATTTTCGGATTCCGATTCCTTTCGCAACCTCGATCGATTACACTCAGTCTTACTGCTTGGAATAGTATTCATACCAACCCGAAGCGCAAGCGAGGGATTCTCAACACCGACGTCGAACCTCGCCTTGTGCGTCGGGATGTTGGGCCTGTCATTGCAAAGGAGCGAGTTATGTCCGCCAGCCGACGCCAATTCCTGCAATCGACCGCCGCCCTCGCCGCCAGCTCAGTCATCGCGGCCAACGCCCATGCGCAGGGCGGCGATGAGCTGAAGGTCGGCCTCATCGGCTGCGGCCTGCGCGGGACCGGGGCGGCATCGCAGGCGCTACGTGCCGATCGCAACGTCAAGCTCTGGGCGATGGCGGACGCCTTCGACGACAAGATCCAGACCAGCCTCAATTTTCTCCGCGCCGATCAGGCGATCGCCAACAAGCTCGATGTTCCGCCCGCCCGGCAGCATGCCGGCTTCGACGGCTATCGCCAGGTGATCGCGTCGTGCGACGTCGTCCTCCTCTGCACGCCGCCGCACTTCCGGCCTATCCACCTGCGCGCTGCCGTCGACGCCAACAAGCATGTCTTCGCCGAAAAGCCATGTGCCGTCGATGCCCCCGGCGTTCGCTCCGTACTCGCCACCTGTGCCGACGCCCGGCGGCGCAACCTGTCGGTCGTCTCCGGCCTGTGCCTGCGCAGCGATTACGGCTTCCGCGATACCGTTCGCCGCATCCACGACTACGCCCTCGGCGACATCGTCGCCATCCAGGCGAACGATCTGCGCGGCCCGATCTGGCGGCGCCAGCGCGATGACGCCTGGTCCGAGATGACCTGGCAGATGCGCAACTGGTACTACTACACCTGGCTCTCCGGCGACTTCAACGTCGAACAGCACGTCCACTATCTCGACGTCTGCGCCTGGGTCATGCGCGACACGTATCCCGTCCGTTGCGTCGGCACCGGCGGCCGTCAGACACGCACCGGCCAGGAGTTCGGCCACATCTTTGACCACTTCAGCGTCGTCTATGAATACGCCAACGGCGTCAAGGTCTACAGCCAGTGTCGACAGCAAATCGGCTGCGCCGGCGATATGAGCGCGCAGGTCATGGGCACGCGCGGCGTCGGCCACATCAGCGAACGCCGCCGCGGCCTTGTCCTGCGCACCGGATCCGGCGAGCACGTCTACGAAGGCCCGCTCAACCAGATGTATCAGACCGAGCACGACGACCTCTTCGCCTCGATCCGCAACGGCCGTCCGATCAACAACGGCGACTACATGGCCAAGAGCACGTTGATGGCGATCATGGCCCGCATGGCCGCCTACACCGGCCAGGTCGTGACCTGGGACCAGGCGCTGAACTCGCGCGAGGAGCTGCGACCCGATGGTTACACATTCGACTCGCGTCCCCCCGCCGCCGAGGTCGCAATGCCAGGCATGACGCGTTTGAGGTAGCCACCCGTCACGTGATTGAAGTATGGGTGTGGAGACCCGGCCATGACCGAGGAACAACTCGATGAAGCGATCCATGAATACGCGATGCGAGAAACCGAGGTCGATTTCCGTGACTGGACAACGGCGATCATGCGCCTTCCCCCATCGGTCCGCGTCTATTACTTCTCTTGGCTATTGGAAAGGGAAGTCTGCAACGGCGGTTTCATTCATTTCTTCCTCAACTTCTGGGGACGGCTCGGCAACGAAGGCGCCTCTTGTTTCGAAGCTTTGGGAAGCCCCGAATTGGCGGCCGTCATTCAAAGGGCAGTTGTGATCTTTTGGACTGAGATCGAATCCGGTAAATATGTCGATAAAGAGGGTTACGAGGTCGAACTAGCCGTTGATCCTTTGCTGCGCCACATGGATGATGAGTTTTACCGGCTAAGGCAAGAAGTCGATACCGACCGACTAAGGCGCAACTATCTGCGCGAACACTCTGCCGAACTCATGTCATGTCTCGCCAATGAACGGCAAAGCTAGACCACCCAGATTTGCCTAGCCCGGCCTACCGATAAGGCGAGAATGGGTAAAGTCATCGCCGCTTTCGAGCAGTCCCGCGTAGGATCTCCAGCCGATTGCTCGGCGCATCCGGCGCCAGAAAATCGGGAATGGTGTGCTTCGTGCGGCGCGGCCGCGCCAGTAATTCGACGGGCCATTCGGTGATGCGTCGCTTCTTCACGTGCACGTATTCGCCAGGCGTCGGCTCATCGATGTACTCCTTTTGTAAGATCAGCGCGATGGGCTCCTCCGTGCCGGCGTGCGCCTGGGCAAACCGCAATGCGACCGGGTAGGCGGCGAACGCGAAATAGTAGTCGTTGCCGTCGTCATGGTCCGGCGCGCCGCGTTCCGGATGGCACCACACGCGATATTCCAGGACCGCGTCCCAGACAAATCCGCCGCCAGCATGTACGAATGCCGGGTACCGGCCGACACGCGCGGGATTGATCGCTCTCGGAAATCGCGTTCGCTTCATCACGGCTTCTACCTGGGTATATATTGATATGTCGAGGAGAACTCCTATGCGCCGAGCGTTTACCCTCATCGAATTGCTTATCGTTATCTTTATCATCGCGATCCTGATTGCGCTGCTGGTTCCCGCGGTGCAGAAGGTGCGCGAGGCGGCGGCACGGCTCGATTGCGCCAATAACCTCAAGGAGATTGGCCTGGCGGCACTGAACTATGAAAACGCGAACAAGGGCCTGCCGCCGCGCTGCCAAAACTGGTCTCCCTATCGAGGCTGGGGAGCGATTCTCTTGCCTTACATCGAGCAGGAGCCGTTGGCGAAGATCTACAACTACAATCTCGATTTTTGGGACCCGGCCAATGCCGCGGCGGTCGCGGTGCCGATCAAGGTATTTACGTGTGCGTCCGCTCCGCCGGGCCGGACGGTCACGATCATCACGGATGACGATGCTCCCGTCGTCGGGATCTCGGCGGGCATCGGCGCGGAGGGGGACTATTTTGCCCCCAACTGCGTGGACGCTTACTGGTGGCCGGCGGCACAGTACGCCGCCGCGTCCGATGAGAATAATTCCCCGGCGATGGGCGTCGGGATCAAGCGGGCGATGGCGCATATCACCGACGGCACCTCGAACACGCTGCTGATCTCCGAGCTGGCGGGCCGGCCCGACTATTACATCAAGGGCGTGCGACAGCCGAGCAATGCCGGCGTGCGCTTTCCCAACTGGTGGGGCCCCTGGGCATCGTACAACTCCTGCATCTACAAGACCTGGAGCGCCGACGGCACCACGCCGGGCGGCCCGTGCGTCATCAACTGCAACAACTCCTGGGGCATCTATAGCTTTCACAACGGCGGCGCCAACGCTGTCTTCGTGGATGGCTCGGTTCACTACCTCGCCGTCGGCCTGAGTCGCGACGTGTTCGCGGCGCTGGTCACGAGGGCCGGCGCCGAGACCGTCGATATGAGCGGGCTCTGAGCACATGGCAGAAAGAAGAACCGCTTTGAGCTGAACAAGAATCGGGCCAACCGCTACGCGACAAGGTGTGCCCAAAGTCAATTACACTCGGCGTTTCCAAAATTGGCCAAAATTGACTCGCTTACTTGTAGACCAAGTTGAATATTTATTCGGATTCGGGATTTGAACATGGTTCGCGTCATCCTACCCTATCACCTGCGCAACCTGGCCCAGGTCGGCGCCGAGGTGGAGCTCGACGTACCCGCTCCGATCACGGTACGCTCAATTCTCGACGCGTTGGAATTGCGCTATCCAATGCTGTGCGGCACCATTCGCGATCACGTCACGTTCAAGCGCCGGCCGATGCTGCGATTCTGGGCCTGCGAGCAGGATATCTCGCTGGACGCGCCGGACACACCATTGCCGGAGGCGATCGCGTCGGGGAAGGAGCCGTTTTTTGTCATCGGCGCGATCGCGGGCGGCCAAGGCTCCGCGGACGCGTAGCAACACGCGGGAACTGTGCGTTTGGGGCACGTCGATTGTGCCGCTAGCGACAAACAAATCAGCACCAGGCAAATCCACGATTTCGGCCGAATCTTCTTCAAAGCCAGCGTTATTGGCAAGTTACGAAACCTCACCTAGCCAACGAAGCATCAGGCACGGAACATGCCCTACAGGTTGACTATCCAAAGCGTGGTGCGCGGCGGTTGACGATGGTTGAATGTGCCCGAGAAGCAATGGGAAAGTCAGATGAGACACGGCGCCGCTTCGCACCAGAACTCGCACCAGGAGGTGCATCATGAGGACATTTTTGAGTAAGCCTCTCCTCCCCATTCTTGGGTTGGCGGGCTTCGCGGCGGCCATTGCGTTGTATTCCTACTCGAGTGCCAAAGCGGTGTCCGGCTCCGCTGACGACGGACTGCAGCCGTGCAAGTGCGGCCCTCCCAAACCGGGTCCTCCGGGACCCAAAGGGCCTCCTGGTCCTCCAGGACCGATTGGTCCAATGGGACCTGCGGGTAAGCAGGGGCTGGTCGGCCCAATTGGACCAATGGGACCTGCGGGAAAGCAGGGGCTGGTCGGCCCAATTGGACCGGTGGGCCCTGCTGGTAAACAGGGTTTGGTCGGTCCTCCCGGCCCGGCGGGCAAACAGGGTTTGGCCGGCCCAATTGGCCCTCCCGGTAAACAAGGTCCGATGGGCCCTGCCGGGCCGCAAGGATTGGCAGGACCAATCGGCTTTCCTGGCAAGCAGGGCCCCATGGGGCCGATGGGACCGGTAGGTCCTCCGGGACTTCCCGGACCGATCGGGCCGATCGGGTTCGCCGGCCCACCGGGACCAGCCGGACCAGCCGGACCGGCAGGACAGCCGGGCGCTCCTGGCGCACAGGGAGCTAACGGCCAGGATGGGGCGCCGGGACCAGCGGGACCGGCCGGGCCAGCAGGACCGGCCGGACCGATGGGGTTCGCAGGACATGATGGCGCACCAGGACCACAAGGGCCCGCTGGCGCCCAAGGGCCGACAGGCCCGACCGGTCCCACGGGGCCCGCGGGTGAAGTCGGTCCGATGGGACCACGTGGTCCAGCAGGACCGCCTGTCGCTGTCGGCGACGTCCGGCCCGCGAATCCCGTGACGGGACTGTTCTTCTTCAACACCACCACGGGAGTTCTCGAGTTTTTTGACGGTAGCACCTGGCGCACCGTGGCAACATCAACACCTCCCGTACGCTGATGCCGTCAGCGTGACAGCGACCCCGAGGTGACCCGGGGTCGTCTTCATTTCCGGCATGTCACGTCGCGGATTCGGTCCCAACAAAAATTCGATTTTTCACGCTTTCCTAAAGATGCGGCAGGTGGTAGACTCACATTCTCACCTGAACTCGCGTCACACCTTACTTGCAGGAGTACACGATGTCCCGCCTCCTCAGCATCCCGTTCGCACTTTGCCTTATCGCGTCGCTTGCGTTTGCTCAGGATACCGCCAAGCCGAAGATTGCTCAGGGCACCAAGGCTCCCGCGTTCAAGTTCAAGGACCAGACGGGCAAGGAAGTCGATCTGGCAGAACTGTGCGCCAAGGGCCCCGTCCTCGTTCGTCTCACCTGCGGCTGCTCCGGCTGCGACAAGGAGCTCGCTTACTTCCAGGAAATCGATGCCGCCTACAAGAAGTTCGGCCTGACCAGCGTCGCCATCTTCAAGGCGCCGGACAAGGAAGTCGCCAAGTACGCCGCCGGCAAGAAGATCAACATGCTCTACGGGGTCGACTCCAAGGGGGACGCCTGGAGCGTTTTCCAGACCAAGTCGATGCCGACCAATATCTTGATTGGCAAGGGAGGCGAGATTATCAATATCGTTCCCGGCTGCGACACGAGCGGCCTGCTCGCCAAGAAGATTTCCGAGCGCATCGCCCAGACCGTTGACGCGCCGGCCGTCGATGTGCGGGCCAAAGTTCAGCAGACCAACAAGAAGTAATCCCACATCAACCAAGGAGAGTTACATGCGTCGTTTCGTAGCCCTGTTCGCTCCGCTGGCCGTCCTCGCTCTGACTGCGGCTTATGCCAGCGCGGATACGGTAGAAGTCAAGGGACCGCATCTTTGCTGCGGCCAGTGCGTGAAGGTGGCTGAAGGCCTGCTGGCGAAGGTCGACGGCGTATCGGACGCCAAGGCCGACCAGAAGACCAAGACCATCACCTTCACCGCCAAGGACGAGGCCGCTGCCAAGGCCGGCCTTGAGGCGATCTACAAGGGCGGTTTCGCGGGCAAGGCGACCCGCGACGGCAAGGAACTCAAGATCAAGCTCGCCCCGATCGCCAAGGGGGACAAGGTCGCCAAGGTCATCGTCAAGGACGTCCACGTCTGCTGCGGCCAATGCGTGACCGGCGTCAAGGGCCTCTTCAAGGACTCCAAGGTCTCCATCGAAGGCAAGGGCGCCCAGCGCACCGTCATCGTCGAAGGCGAAAACCTCACTGTCGTCGGCGTCGTGCAAGCCCTCCGCAAGGGCGGCTTCAATGGCACCCCGGAAAAGTAATCTGCCTCCGGGTTCGTTAACACAAGCTCATCGTGCCAGCACGGTGAGCTTTTTTCATGCATATCGTTTGCATTTCGCCACGCTTCCCGCAAGAATAGGCGCACCGTCACATCCCGCGCGAGACATCAACATGGAAAACGAAGATTTGATTTCGGTCTACACAGTGAAAAGCACTGCCGAGGCGGAAATCGTGCGTGGCTCCCTGGAGTCGGTGGGGATCCCTTGCCAGATCGGCGGCGAAAGCCAGGCCGGCTTTTCGGGTGTCCTGGAAATCGACATCCTGACGCACGTCAGCGACGCCGACCGGGCCCGCAAGCATCTGCGATTGTTACGCAAGGAGAAGAAGGAGCGCCGCCAGCGCCGTCTGGAAGCGAAAAAAGCGCGCGAGGCCGAAACGCACACCGGCCCAAGCGACGCAATCCAGGCGTTGCCACGGCCGCCGCTGCCCTCGACGGACTTCATGGAAAAGGGGCGGGAGGATATGGAGGAATAATCACTCGATGATCATCTCCTGATCGCTCAGATCAACACCCGCAGCTTCTGCTGCTTGAAGCCGATCGCGAAGCTCCTTCGCTTGCGCGAGGAGTTTTGGAGGAATGGGTCGCACGGTTCGATCACCAGGCCCCTCCAGGTACACGTCGACGCAATTGAGGCAATGCGAAAAAGAGCCCTCGCCCTGGTCTGGTTTCTTCTCGCCCATTTTGCAACTCCCTACGTCCTATGTCACTAATGCCAAAAGATCTTTCGATGCGCGATGGATTCACCGTCCACAATTAATGATACCTCATAGTAGCCTGCCACTGGTATCTCACAATCGCGAATTCGCGCGATGAAGCGCATGTCTTTCAAGGGATCCTCGAACCGCAACTGCCGCTCAATCCGATAGACCTCGTCAAGCGTATCAAGGCGTCGAATGACAATCTCAACCGGCATCTCGCCGAGGCCATCTGCCAGCCACGCAACAAGGTAGAAATCAGACACCCCTGGAAAATGATCGAGCTTGCGCGCGCTGAAGCAGTTGACCGGAGTCAAATTCCGCGTCTTCTCATCAACAATGACGAGGTCACACAAGAGCAGCCCAACCGCAACCGGGCGATGGTTCATCTTCGTCTCCAATATCACACCGCGGACTGCACGCCCTCGATGTAGGACAGCGTCTGGTCGAGCGGGTCGGCGAATTGCCGGCTCGCCAGCGCGGCCTTCACGCGCAGGAGCAGCTCCGCCTTGTTGATCGGCTTCGTCAGGAAGTCGTTCGTCCCCGCTTCGACCGCGCGGTCGATGTCGTGGTGCTGATCGAGCGCCGTGATCATGTGGATGATAATCCCTTGCGTGCGCGCGTCGGCCTTGAGCCGTTTGCACACTTCGAAGCCGGAGATTTTCGGCATCATCACGTCGAGCAAGATGAGGTCGGGCTTGAACGACTCGACCTTGCGCAACGTGTCATCGCCATCGACGGCGATTTGCAAGTCGTAGCCGGCACCATCGAGATAGGCTTCGAGCAGTTCGGCGCCTTCGGGGTTGTCTTCCGCGATCAGGATTTTTGGCTTGGACATGGCGGATCCTCCAATGGTTTAGCCCCGCTTCGTGGAAGCGGGCGGACAGGGTCCACGCGCTTCCGCGAAGCGGGGCTAAACGGTGATGTTGTCATCTTACGCAAAGCGCGTGACGCCGGGCTTCGCGACCTCGGGAATGGCCGGGGCGCGGTCCCAGCGATAGCCGTCGCGCGGGGTCAGGTCTTCGGTCGAATTGAGCGCCTGCTCCCACGTGATCATCTGGCCGGTGTAGCAAACCATGCGGCCCAGGATCGCCATCAGCGTGCTCTTGTGCATCCGCTCGATGTCGTTGATCGGATTGCCCCTGCGAATGGCCGCGAACAGTTCGTTGTGTTCCTGCTGATACATGTCGATGGCGGCACGCTGCTGAACGGCGGGCAGGCTCCATGCACGGTCGCCGGTGATCGAGTACGGCGGATTATCGCGACCCGGCTGCCTGACGCCGAGGAGATTGGCCCGGCCGCGCGTGCCAATGAGGTGATCGGTGGTCTCGCCGTGGGTGGCTGCCTGCTGCCGGCAGAACGCAAAGCAGCGAACATTGTTGGCGAATTCGTAAACGACCGCCATGTGATCGAAGATATGGCCGAACTCGGGGCCAGTGCGCGTCTGCCGACCGCCGACGCCATACGCCCGCAACGGCGGCGTGTCGCGCATCGCCCACATCATCTTGTCGAGGCTATGGCAGTGTTGCTCGACGTTGTAATCGCCCGACAGCCAGGTGAAGTACGGCCAGTTGCGCATCTGCCATTCCATGTCGGACATGCCGTCGGTCCGCCGTTCATCCCAGAGCGCGCCGGTGAGATAGTTGGTGTGCAACGCGAGCATGTCGCCGATGGCGCCGTCGTGGACGCGGGCCATCGTTTCGCGCATCGGCGTGTAGTAGCGCCAGCAGAAGCCGGCGACGACGGAGAGCCGAGCATCGCGCGCCGCCTGCGCCAGTGCCGCCACACGGCGCACGCCGGGGGCATCGACGGCCATCGGCTTTTCGCAGAAGACGTGCTTGCGGGCCCGGATTGCCGCTTCCAGGTGCATCGGCCGGAAGTGCGGCGAGGTGCACAGGAGCACGACATCGACGCCGCTGTTGATGACATTGGTGTATGCATCGAAGCCGACGAACTTGCGTTCGTTGGGGACGTCGATCTTGTTGACGAGATTGGGGCGGGCCCGCAATTGCTGGAGACAGCCGTTGACCTTGTCTTCGAAAGCATCGCCGACGGCCCAGAGCTTGCAATCGCGATCCGCCAGGAGGGCCTGCTGTGCCGCCCCGGTCCCGCGCCGGCCAGCGCCGATCAGGCCGATCTTGAGCGTGGCGTTGTTGGCCTGAGCATGGACAAAGTCGGGCACATGGGCCAGCGCCGCCGTCGCGGAGACCGCCGCGGTGGACTTCAGAAAAGATCGACGATTGCTTGTCACGTCATGTCTCCTGCGATGAGGGATGGCGAATCGGGAGAGAAATTCCCTGTCAGTCTATCACGCCATGTTGCGCAGGACAAAGGGATTTCGCCGCTTGCGGCTTCGGAGTGTGGCAAAAACTTATGGCAGCGACTGAGACACTCACTCCGATTCGAACTGTCGCTGACACAAATCATTAGCCACAGAGGACACAGAGAGGCGTAGGGACCTTGCTCCAATATAGGTGATTCGTTCCAACACTCTGCTCGTGCGCCATTCTTCGCGGTGGCCGTCACGTCAATATCTCTGTGCCCTCCGTGTCCTCTGTGGCTAATGATTTGTGTCAGCGACAGTTCGAATCGGAGTGAGTGTGGCTGCCAGAATTTCTTGCCGTACCACCTTCAAATCTGAGCCGGTTTTTTCTTGACATTTCACAACAATGAACTAATCTCTGATCCAGTCTGCGTATTTGCAGCTGGAATCGGCATCAAGACCGTCGCGAGTGAAAGGACTGGCCATGACGCACCCGCCACGATTCTTGCAAACCATTCTCGCCACGCCCCGGGATGATTCGCCTCGCTTACGCTATGCCAAATGGCTCGAGGGGTGCGGCAACCCGCTTGGGGAATTCATCCGCCTGCAATGCGATCTGGCCCGCGATCGCTTTGCCCACCCGCCCGCCTATTGCGAACGCCGTGCACAACAGTTGCTGGCAGAACATCAAGGTTTCTGGGCGGACGCCGTGTCGCATCGCGTCTCGTGGTGCAGCTTTCGCCGGGGTTTTGTCGAGGAGATTGCGATCACCGATCGGCAATTGATCCGGCACGCCGCCGATTTGTTTCAGCGCGCACCGGTGCTCGACATCCACCTGGTCAGTGACGGGCGCCGGCTCGATGAATTGCCCGAGCTGCCCGATCTGCCTTATACCTTCTTCCTCGACCTCTCCGCCCAGGGGCTCGGCGACGACGGCGTGGCCCGCCTGGCCGACTCGCCGTTCCTGCTGCACGCCCACGGCCTCAACCTCGGCAGCACCTACCTCGGAGACGACGGCCTCGATGCCCTCGCGCACTCGCCATTCCTGACCTCGTTGCGCGAGCTCTATCTCAACGACAATCCGATCACCGACGACGGCATCCGCCAGTTCGTCCTCGCGCCGATCGCCGAGCGCCTCGACGTGCTCGATGTCCGCACGACGCAAATCGGCGAAGACGGCGTCGAAGCGCTGCGTCATCTTCTGGGCGAGCAGGTGCTGTGCTGAGTCGATGCCGAACCGTCGGTGTGCGTCGTGCTCTACGGCCTGGCCGCGCTCGCCATCGCGCTTTGCATTCGCCGTTGGTTCAACTGCGTCGCAGGCCGCACCGACTGACGTGGGAACTTTGTCAAGGTAGCATGGCGCAATCCTCGTGACGTACCGTTGCTTTGCGCAACCTGCACTCGGACAAACTCTTCGGATTACCCTTTGCACGGTTAGTCAGCCGGGCGCCCCACACCCTTGCTGAACCGATGGTGCCCACCCTGAATAACGGACCGTTGCAATCACCTGGGAGAATCCCTGCATTTCCTATGGCGCGAATTCTCGCGCCATGCGCTATTTGTGTTAGGATTGGCTTACGATCACGAATTTCATTGCGAGCGGGCCAGCGATTGGGTAGCGTGCGCAAGAGGGAACACCTCTTCCATTTCTTGCAAAGGAACCGCACCATGGCCCGAAATCGCACCAAGAGAACGCATCTGCGTTTGGAACTGCTCGAGGATCGCATAACTCCAACTCTCCACGTCAATCATGCCCCGATCGGCACCAACGTGACGCTGAACGCGTACGAAAACCAGCCGTATGCGATTCAGCAGGCTGACTTCGGTTTCACGGAAATACCTCGTTGCGTGCGGCAATCATGGAGGCAAACGCCGGCCCTCAATTCTTGAACCCCTACACAATTACTTTTTCAGTGAATGGGACAATTAATCTTGCCTCTGAATTGCCTGTCTTACAAAACAGGATTGCGATCAATGGGCCTGGACAGAGCAATCTCACCGTTAGACGAAATGTTGTCGCTCCATTTCGAATTCTCACCGTCGATCCAAACAATGTCGTCGCTATTCGCGACCTGACAATTTCCAATGGCAGCACGCCCGCAGGCAGTCTAGATGCTAATTCGGGCGGGGGAATTGGGGCTCATCCGGGTTTCTTGTGGGTGATTTTCTCCGAAGAACCACCTATGGCGCATCGATTCGGCGTGGAAAATCACGGGGTTTCCAGGTCCTCAGGTGGGTACAAATCGAGGCCGCCGCAGTGAAAGAAGATCGCCGTCT
>DASRSQ010000115.1:0-4184 GCA_035656475.1 Gemmataceae bacterium
ATGCAGCCACCCGAGCGTGTCGTGGTGGATGCCGCTTCAATGGGTCCGGCGTCCGAGAACGCCGGTTATGGTCCTGCGACGTGGGAATGCCGCTCGCGGACGCATAGCTTCAATGGGTCCGGCGTCCGAGAACGCCGGTTATGCTCGGGCAAGCCACTCGGGGTATGCTGCCTTGGGTGGCTTCAATGGGTCCGGCGTCCGAGAACGCCGGTTATGCTTCGGCACCCGTGTGCTTCTCGACCCGCACGGCACAGGCTTCAATGGGTCCGGCGTCCGAGAACGCCGGTTATGTATTCGATGGGTGCCAACAAATTTGCCGTCTACTGGCTTCAATGGGTCCGGCGTCCGAGAACGCCGGTTATGCCCTCCAAGATCGCGGAACGCATCCGCTGACTGGTTGCTTCAATGGGTCCGGCGTCCGAGAACGCCGGTTATGGCCGGGTTCGGCCTACAGCACGGCTTCTCTCGCAAAGCTTCAATGGGTCCGGCGTCCGAGAACGCCGGTTATGCAGGAACAGCTTGCGGGCCTCGCGTTGCTGGCCCTGGCTTCAATGGGTCCGGCGTCCGAGAACGCCGGTTATGGCTCGACTTCCGAACTCTGAGCAGCATAAGGAAATGCGTGTGGCTTCGCGAGAGGTTGGCCACGTGCTGACCAGGATTTTGTGTGGGCCGAAGAGCTCATATACGAATCTCCTTTCATTGTAGAGGCTTGCAACTCGCGAGAGCTGGGGTAGGTCGCAAACTTCCGGAAAACCAGATTGTCAAAGAACTTCTCGCTCAAACGACTCGATCAAGCGATTCATCACGTTGTCGTTCGCAGGGCGGCGGCCAATGCAATTCCAGAGTCAACGTAGCAACTAGAATCATTGGCCGTCAATGGCGTGGAATATGCCGAGCCCAAAATGAGCTGCGTAACCGAGCGTCAGTGGTCCGTTCACTGCGTCAGCAAGCGTGATTCGCAGGCCATAGCCAACGTCGCAATAGGGCCAGACTCCCCCACGACTGCGATGTCGAACGAAATGGCGTAGTTCGCGCGTAAGCTCTGGGAGAATCTCAACCCGCTCCACCGCTGGAAGACCACGAGAGGCGAGCTCGGCGTTCAACTGGCCCAAAAGCGTATTTCTGCCGGTTCGCTTGATGAATCGCGGCGGCACGAACGGTGTCGCGCTAGTCCAAACGCGGGATCCATGTCGCGGGCCCAGCACTCGCTCGACGGCTGTTCGAAGCTTGTCGGGTAGACGCAAATTGTCGAGTTCGCCGTGACCGGCAACAGCAATTTGCAGGTCGCCTATGCCACCCTTGGTCCATGTTCGCTTGAGATTACGTATGGCTTGCTGAGCCTGTCCGCCGAGTCCCATTTTCGCGTGAATGATGAAGTGATCGATCCGGTTGTCGCCATTTCCAGTGAGACACGCCGGCAGGATGTGCGCATGAACGTGGCCACTTCGAAGCGGCTGACCGTCCGCATCCTTTCCTGTAAGCTCCGGACAATCAACGCATCGCCCCTGTCCCAGGACGCCGACAAGCGCCCGGTGTAAATTTTCGGCCTGCGGCAGGGCACGCGTGATTGGGGGCAACGCCGAACGCCGTCCGCTGGGAGTTGTGATCGCCAACAGGAACGTCGTAATTCGGCGTATGGAGGGCTGATGTGGCGCAGGAGGAACGCCGACTTGAAGCACGTCGTTGCGCCGCCAGTAGAGTACGCGCTGTGCACCGGGTGGTTGCGACCACCCGAACCCTTTCCACCATGACGTGTCTTTGGTCAGGCAGGATACAAGGTTGGGCGGGAAAGGCTCGATGGCTTGTGTCTGTTTTTTCTTCACGGCCTGAGTCTGTCGTTGATCCTGAAAGGGTCGCAATGCTTCTTGAACTTGAGCCGCGTGCCATTGGTCGTAGTGAGCAGGCGCAATCGCCGCCATCAGAGAAACCTGCTCCCACCCGGGGCCGGGATGCTCATTCTCAACACACGGCACCGCGTTCCACTCGCCAGGTTCTTCATCCGTGAGTTGTGCCTCCACCCAGCTTTCGCTGCGGCCAAGATACCCAAGAGAGGACGCCAGTTTGCCAAGGAGTTCCATCTCGTCGGCGTCCAGTTCGCACGGCCAGCGGATGAACAGTTCGCCGTCTCCGACATTGGCCCAGGAATCGAAGACGAGCGTTGTTTGTTCCCTCCCATCCTTCAACGAGCCTACCGGCATGAAATGCCGGGTGTGAGCGGCACTTGCGGCGGGTAGACGGTAGAGCGGCAGTACAGCAGCCAGCTTGTCGATCAATCGCTGTGCGAGGGCCGGAACCTCCACCCAGCCCTGGCTCGAAAAGCCACAGGCGAGGAAGGCTCGCAAGAGCCGCCACGGGCTAGGCGGCCACTCGATGAGCCCTTCATTGACGTGGTGTCCCCAGGGGGTGGCATGGTAGCGGCCGCCAGGGAACCGAAGTTTTACAGTCGGCATGGCGGGCACCTCACTCATTGTCAACCTCGTTGTCGTCGTCCTCGCCGGCATCGTCGGCTTCTGCCTTGGATTTCTTTTCATCCTTTGCTTTTTTCAGATCATCCTCGAAGTTGACTGTGGTGTGCACCATGAGGTCCTTGCAGACCTTGATGGCTTTCTGAAGTTCGCCTTCCTTTGAATCCTTGCCGATCAGGTCTTCCAAGAAAGGCAGTGTAAACTCTTTTGGTGCAATCGAGATTTTGGCATCTCGATCCACCACGAGATCACAGGCAGTGCGTAGCCGTAGGTCACCGTCGATGAGCTTGCAGATTTTGTAGAGGGCCAATAGCATCAGCAACCGCTCCACTTTGTTGCCGATCCCGTAGCCGCGAATTTGGGTGAGATCGAGATTGATGTAGAGATTGATTCTCTCTGCGACGTATTCATCGCGTGCGAATGGGATGTTGCCGAAGCCTTCCTTGGAAGTTTTCCCCTCTTCCTTCGTTGCCTTAACGCGATCGTTCTTCACGCCGCCAGATGCGGCAATTTCAACATCGACGGCCTCAATGAAGGATGAAAGTGCTCGTGCGATCCGGAGTCGTCCATCAAGCGATTCGAGGAATACCCCATGGATCAGGCAGCCAACATCGTACTTCACCAGAGCCTCAATGAATTTCTTGCGATTGACCGGCTTGGCCTTGTCCACGCCCATTTCCGGGGCGAGGGTCTTACCGAGGAATTCCTCTCTGCTTTTCTCGATGTATACGCTGTTCAGGCGATGCGCTTCGAGCATCGAATCTGTCAATAATTCGTTGCCCTGATGGACACTGACATGGCTAATCCCCGTCAATTCTGCGGCTGGCTTGTTCGCTGTGATATCCCAGCAAGCTGCTTCAAAGCGATTCGCCATGCTTTGAGCACTTTCTACGAGGACTGTGCGTTTCCCGGTCGGCTTCTGGTAGTCTGCCGCCCCAAGGCTGGGAAAGCCAGTCGGCTGAAAGCGATCACCCTGAACCGGTTTCAATGGAACCGTCATCAGGAGTCGGGTGGCTCGGTCGAGTGGGCTCAGGTCAAGCATGGAGCAATCCTTTCATTGATGGATCCAGTTTGGCAACGGCGCGTAGCGCGACATCGCGATGAATAGGAAAAACTAGGGCAGCGGCCCACCTTCGAGCCGACTGCGCGTCGGTGGTGCCTGCATAAATGGGCGGGCGGATGCCGACCGACCGCAACCGCTGGCAAGCGATTTCAATCGCTCGGGCGGCATTTCCTGAGAGCAATAGCCGCGCGATGCGCTCATCTGCCGGAATGTCTTGATCTCCCGCCAACGGCCACGGCAGACAACACAATCGCACCGCCAACCAGCATTCTTCCGGCATTAAGGTCGATGCAGAAGTTGGTGGAAGGTGCTCGCGCGACCATTTGTCCCACTTGATGGCCATGAACGCGCGAGCCAGGCCGAAAAGTCGGTCGACGTCCACCGCTCCGTTCAAGAAGCAAGACAGATCATCGAAACGAGCTCCGCACCCTGAGGCGGCTACCAACCGGGAACGGCGCTGCCCTTCCTGGGAGGCCTCGATCAGACGACGTTCCACGATCGCTGCGAGATCACGGAGCGGACCTCGACCGTATGCTACGACACGCGGATCGTTGACCAATCTCTTGTCGGACGTTTTGAATCGCCTCGCTCCTCGTTCCAGTGGCAAGACGTGATGGCGAACTTGATCAATCGGCTTATGTTTGAAGTAGATCGCT
>DASRSQ010000116.1:0-6949 GCA_035656475.1 Gemmataceae bacterium
CTTTCAACCGCGGCGTGAGACGTTCGTAGGCTTCTCGAGCTTCGCTGGCGGTCATGCAGGGCAACCCTCGAAAATGGTTGCCCAAATGATAGCGATGGCGAGTGCTTCATCCGTGCCCTATACCGGCTATTTCCGATACCGGGTTATCCCTAGCCGTCGCCGGCGGTAGAACACAGCCATCGGCGAGACCTTCAGCTTCCGCGCCAGGTCTACGTCCGGCATCGTGCCGAGCAGCCGATCGATTGCGGGCGTCCAGGTCGATTGAACGCACGGCGCTCGCTTCGTGAACGCCGAGACGCCGAGAACCCGACGTCGATCAGCCACAGCCTGCGCTGTCCTGCCGATCCGCAGCGCTACTTCGCGGTCCAGCATCGTGCCGAGCAATACATCCTCGTCGGCGGACCAAGCTGGCCCTGCCGCTGGTGGTCTAGTGCCACGTCGCCTGTGCGCCTCGCTCATCTTCGCCCGAGCGGCATCGGATGCCTTGCGGCCGAGGTTCAACGAGAAATCGCAGTTCTCCATCCTCTCATCCGGCAGGCTAACGCACAATGTGAGACAGTGGCTGTATCGTTCCGATGACACGGCAGACCAAGCAAAAATGGCTCAATCTGCTCGCAACGCGCGAACTGACCGCGTATCGCCCGGCGCGCGGTCGAATTGTCATCGATCTGGATGAACTCGACTCGTTCATGCGGAATTCCGCGAAGGGCAAGGAGAGCATGTTGAAGGCTGGTGTCGGCGCCGGTGGCCCCGAGCGCGCTGCGTGAGGATACACTTTCAGGCCCTCTTTCTTGGGTGGAAGAGGGGTGAAGCGATTCCCTACAGAGGAATTCCATGTCCGCATGACCAAGAAGATGATGACCCGGCGCCGGGTGCTGTCTCGAAGTCGAATGGTTCGGGAAGCGGGTAGCCAACCTTACGCGGTGAAACTGTCAGTCGCCGACATTGATCTGAAGACCGGCGACGTCAAACCGAACGAGGTGGCGATCGCCATTGGTGCCATCGAACGCTTGGCCAGGTCCGGCAAGCCCGGGCCCTTCACGAGGAAGTAATCGGGACCAATGATGGCCAACCTGAATCAGCGACTGAAGAGGCTCGAGGCCGACCTGCCATCAAGCCCTACCACGGCCCAAACCGCGCTATCGGAGCTGGTCGACATGCCGATTGCGCCATCCGCGATTCGGAGCTTTCTTGATACCCGTCGATGCTGCAAAGTCCCTGTGGTGCAGGACCGCAACCCACGAACGCCGCTGCCGACCGCAGTGCATGCCAGGATGATCCGCGACCTGGAGCGCGCTGGAATCGACTGCTCGAGGGTTCCGCCACCACTAGCGAACTTGGCGTAATCGACACCCTGGAAGGTGCAAGCAACAGGGGTCGTATGGTGCCTCAATGTCCCGAAATGTCCCTGGAAATCGCTCACGTAGGGGCGCTGACGAAATCATCATAGCCGCGCTCGCCTGCGGCTCCACCGTGCAGCAAGCCGCGGACACGGCCGGCGTCTCACGCAAGACAGTATCGCGACGGATGGCAGAACCCGAGTTCGCGAAGCGTGTTGCCGAGATGCGGTCGGAGATGGTCAGGCGAACCGCCAGCAAGATGACGGATGGAATGCTGGAGGCTGCCGAGGTGCTCCGCAAACTCCTCAAAGCAAAAGGCGAAAACGTCCGGCTCGGCGCCTGCAGGGCGCTGTTTGAGCACGGTGTCAGGATTCGGGAAACGGTGGAGCTCGAAGAGCGCTTGCAGGCGCTGGAACAGCGGGCTAAGGCCGGGGAACAAAAATGACCTTCCGCAATCGCCTGAATCGCCTGGAACAATCCCTGAAGACGATCGCCTGTCCAGGCTGCGCGCCCCGCAGAATTACGATGTACACCGAATACCACGTGGCCGGCGGCGAGGTGCTGACAATTCCGCCGCATGTCCCGGCACCGCCGTGTACGTGCGGACGACGGCAGGCAGTGAATTCGCCGCCGATCACCGCAATAGTCATCGTCGATCCCGACGAGATCAGCGCAGAAGAAGCCGAGCAGCTACGCGCGCAGTCGGCCCTGCGATCACCGACGCGACACTGAAGTGTACAACCAGAATCTCGCACGGGACGCGGCGCGTTCACCGCGGAAGAAGTACGTGGCTGAGGGTCGGTGTATCGTGGTGGACATGGATCTGGAGAAATTCTTCGACCGGGTCAATCATGACAAGACCGAATTGGTTTGCCGCTTGGCGTTTGCCGTAAGAAGTCAATAGGCGGATTATCAACGATCGCTAAACGGCATGCCCACGGGGTCCCAATAACGCGGTGTGCGCCCCGGCTCGCTGCAACCGCCATGCGCCGTGCAATCTTGCCGCGGCCCGAAGATGTACCAGGGCGGGTAAGCGGGTAGGCAGAGATTGGGCAGCGTCTTGCGGCAGTAATCGTCCGGGGCGCCACAGCGTGGCAGGCAATCCGGCTTCCACCACCGACACGGGCCACCGTACGGGCACCAGCCACCAGCCGGACGCAGCCGTTGCAACCATGCTGAGGCCCGTTCGCAGCACGTGGGCTCTTGGGCCGATACCCAGTTCGCGGCGATCAGCGCGATGAACAGTCCTGCGATCCATACTTTTGTGCTCATGTCACTGCCCTCTGCTTGCCTTACCGCGGCGGCGCTAATATGCGAAGTTGGACATCACCGCTCACTGAGCCATCCGCATGAAGTTGGGACGCGGAGCGATTTCCGGCTCCTCGGACACTGCAACGGGCTGGAGAAGAACGGCCCGTTGGGCAACGGGGGCGGTCCCGCGGGCGCTCGCTGGTTGGCCCTCTTTGTCTGAGCGAACCAATCGTTCCAATCGATGGGCTACGGGGGCGATCCCGTGGGCGCCCGCTGGGGCGCATCCACCCGCCCCCTCGCGGGTCTGCCAGCCGCCCCCCAGGGCGCGGTAGACGCTGATCAGGTTGAGGGCAATGTTTCCCTGAGCGACCGCCAAGTTGTCCTGCTGTTGCAGTTTGGAGCTCTCCAGCAAGAACAATCGATTGACGTCGGCCTTGACCTCGCCGAAGAGTTTCTCGCCGATCTTGGCGGCCTGTGCCGCCGCCTCCGCGCTTTTGGCCGCCGCCTCGGCCTGCTCTTGTGATCGCAGGAAGGCTCGCAGGGACGTCTGGACCTCCTGAGCCGCTGTGAGCACTTTCCCCTGGAAGGCCGCGACTAATTCCTGGGTCTTCGCCTCCTGCAGATGGACGTTGCTCACCAGCCGGCCATAGTTCAACAGGTTCCAAGAGAAGGTGGGAGTGACGACTGCCAGACCGCCGTTTTGCGACGGCAAGGGCGTACCGTTGAATCCCAACTCGCCAAGGACGGTGCTGATGGAAATGCTGGGATACAGGTCGGCCGTGGCCACGCCGATCTGCGGACTTTGAGCGGCGATGAGCCGTTCAGCACCTCGGACATCGGGGCGGCGTGACAGGAGACGGACAGGCATGTCGGCGGCGACAGCCATTGGAGTCCCCGGGATCGGCTGGCTCCCCAGGTCCGGTCCCTGCCCGAGTTCCCGCTCCAGGTCGTGCGGCGGTTCGGCCACCAGAATACACAGACGGTCGTTGGCCTGCCCCTGCACGATGAGCAGCGCTGGAATGCTCGAACGGGTCTGTTCCATGAGGGTGCGGAGTTGATTCACATCGAGGGCCGTCGCCGTGTTGACCAATCGATTCGCTGTACCCGGCAACTGTGCGCTTGGCCTCGTCGAGGCAGCGGGCGCGGAACATGGCGTTGAGCTCGTCGAGGTTCGCAACGCGCGGCACCGGCGTGGCCCACTGCCGTTGCATCACGCGCACGCGCGTCTCGGCGTACGGCTTCTCGTTGCCCCGCGCCGGCATGCAGAACAGCGGATCGTATGCGTAGTGACTGGCGAGCGCCGCATAGCGTTCGTTGACACGTCGCTCGCGTCCCGAGTAAATCTGACTCGCGACGGTGCGTGGATTGTCCCACCATACCTCATGCGACACGCACCCAAAGAAGTGGAACGCCTCGACCATGCCGGCCAAGATCGCCTCCGTGCGCTCGCTCGGCATCGCCATCACGAACGGATAGTTGGAGTACGACCAAACCACGACGAGCACCGGAACCTGTTTGCGACCATCGGGAAAATCGACGTAGATGTGGCCGAAGTCCGCTTCGAGACGTTGTCCCGGATCGTGCGCCAGCGGAATCAACGTCTCACGCCGGTCCCGCCGATGCTGACCGACATAGCGGCGCACCTGATCGTAACCGCCGCGGTAACCATGTTCATCGCGCAGGCGACGAAAGACCTGAGAAGCCGTGTGGCGCTGCTTGGGCGGCGCGGTCTCATCGTCGGCAAGGATCGCGTCGATGACGCCGTGGAAAGCACCGAGCCGCGGCTCCGCCTCGGCCAGGATCTGCCGAATCTTCTTACGCGAGTGATGAAAGGTGCGAGCGATCTCACGAATGCTCATGCCATCGCGATGGGCACGGCGAATATCTCCGTACTGGAACACCGTCAGCATCCTTTGCCTCCGTTTCCAATATTGCCCAGGCGACGGGCTTCATTGGAACGAAGGCGGCAAGGGTGGGTCCAGATTGGATGCCGATTTCAGCTCAGGGGGTGGGTCCGTTTTGGATGCCGATTACCAGAGGTCCGCGCCGCCGAGGCCAAGCAACTGAAGGCTGATGGCTACGAACACATCCTGAAGCATTCCCGTTGGTGCTTGCTCAAGCGACGCGAGAACTTGACGGACAAGCAAACGGTGAAGCTGAAGGAGCTCGCGAAGTACAACCTCAAATCGATGCGTGCCCGTCTGCAACGCGAGGACTTCCAGCGATTCTGGGAGTACCGCTCGCCGCTGTGGGCCGCCCGTTTCCTGTGGGAATGGATGAGGCGGGTGAATCGTTCGCGTATCGAGCCGATGAAGAAGGTGGCCCGGATGCTGGAACGTCACGGCGAGCTACTCATGAACTGGTTCCTCGCAAAAGGAACAATGTCATCGGGAGTCGTCGAGGGTCTGAATTACAACGTGAAATTGACCATGAGAAAATCGTACGGCTTCCGCACCGTGAACGCCCTGCAAACGGCGTTATATCACCGCCTCGGCGCCCTACCGGAACCGGAATCCACCCATAGATTCTGGTGAAGAAGCACCTTTGTATTGACCCCACGGCTTTCGTAATCGTTCACCACCCATCTCCCCTGGATTTGGTCCACATCTGCACCCGGTTCGCCCATCAGAACCATCTGTGCAAGCAGTAAACAAGCGATCATTCATACCTCCCGATCAGTGGCAGCGGACATCAGTACGAGTGTCAAAGGTTTTATTTAGAAGTAGCCCCCTCTGGTCCAATCTCGCCCGAACTCATTCTCCCGTCGTCATTTTCCAGGTCTTCTTGGCGCCTCGCACTCGCTTCCTCATTTGCACATTTCAACTCATTCATCATACCCCCAGAGCCTCCCCCAATAGTGATTGGGCAGCGGATCGTAGTCGCCAGAATTGAAAAAGCAGTTTGGCAACGCCTTCTTCAGATTTGCGAGCGTATCTTCGGAATAGTCAAGTCCTGTGATATCCACATGTTTGAGTTTCTTGAGCAAGGTCATGCGATTTAGACCGTTGTCCGAAACCGCGGTGCCTCGAAGCCATAACCATTCCAGATTCTCGAATTTCGCAACGTCGCACATGCCGCCATTGGTAACGCGATCGCAAGACAAGATTAGTACCCGGAGCTTTTTCAATTTTGTCAGCTCCACCAAACCCTTGTCCGACATTTGAGATTCATAGGCGTGAAGCACTTCGAGATTCGATAGGCCGGCAAGAATTTTCATCGTCTCGTCGAGTTCATTTTCATCGGCTCCTGCCGAGAGGGAGAGCGCGCGGAGCTTTGGCAGCTTTCCGATCTCGCGCAGCCCTTCAAGAGACACCTCCCCGGTCATCCACAATATTTCGAGATTCTGTAGCCGGGCCAGCTCTCGCATACCGGCATCGGTGAGTTTCGACTCGCCGCCGATGGATAACTCTTTGAGATTTGTGAGACGTGCGAGCGACACCATAGTCCGGTCAGACGCACCCGAAAGACTGAGAGTCACGTCAAGCTTGGGGAGGTTACCCAGGGTGGCGTATCCTTCGTCGCTGAGTTCGCCGCAACAGAGAACTTCCAGTTCCTTGAGTTTTGCCATCTCATTCCATCCGGCGCCTGTTAATCGCGATAGGTTAGCTTTGAGTTGCTTCAGCCGCGTGAGTCGCGCAACGTGCGCTACGCCTTCATTCGTGAGGGGAATGCTCAGATCGAGCGAACGGAGATTCTTGAGATTCGCCAACTCCGTCAGCCCTCCGTTGCTGATCTTGGTATTGCGTACCTTCAAGGTTTGGAGTTTTGGGAAGTGTGCCAGCTCAACCAATGCAGCGTCGGTAATGTCTTGTCCGGCCAGCATCAGCGATTCGGCATGCTTCCATTTGTCCCGATTGCCCCTGAGTTCTTTGTCACTGGTGGAGCGAAGCAGCGGCTTCATTTCTTTCCTCGGAGAGTCCTCCTTTGTCTTGATGGAGGACTTCTCCGATCCTTGAGTCACATTAGGTGCCGTTGCGGTTTTTTCCATTGCCTCGATTTGCCCCAGAATCTTCTCGATGCGACAAACGGTCTCCAGCGAAGGCGGGTTGGCGCGACGCTGGATCAAGAGCGGAACGACGGGTGGCCCGAATGTCGCAAGTTCGCGCATCGCTTCCTCGCGAATCAGGAATTTGCTGGATTCCAGGTCCGCAAGTAGCTTGATCGCCCACACCGTTTGTCCGGCGGTCAGCGTTTTTTTTGTCCGGAGCCTTTGGTGACCCATCCGGCGAAAACGTTTCCGCTTTTTTCTTTTCCGGCTCATCCGGGTTTCTTGTGGGTGATTTTCTCCGAAGAACCACCTATGGCGCATCGATTCGGCGTGGAAAATCACGGGGTTTCCAGGTCCTCAGGTGGGTACA
>DASRSQ010000117.1:0-3294 GCA_035656475.1 Gemmataceae bacterium
AGCAAGGCGGTCTTCGCCGGGCCGGTGTTGGCGGCGGCGTACTCGCTGCGCTTCTTGCTGACCGTCACTCCCTTGAAGCATTTGCCGACGACCTTCAGCTTCTGGAACGATTGTTCCTGGTAATAGTCGTTCAGACTGCCATGGACTTTCTGGCCGGTGATGCTGGTGCTGGTATACTTCTTGGCGCTGAAGAGGGCTTCTTCCCAGCTGGCGGTCGTGATCTTCTCATTGAGCTTGACGTCGGGATACTCGATGCTGACGATGGCGAGGCGATAGGTGTCCTTGGTCCAGGCACGCGGCGCGCGGTTGTCCCAGTTGAAGGCGCCGCCTCCCTTGCCGCCTTTTCCGCCTTTGCCCTTCCCTTTGCCAACGATGCCGGTGTCCTCGGCGAGCGTTACTTTGACTTCGCGATCCTTCTCTTTGTTGATTCCCTTGACGAGCAGTGAGAGGACATCGCCCGGCTTGTGCTGGAGGGTGATATCGTTGAGCCGCATCGCGCCGGAGAGGAGCTTGCCGTCGATCTTGAGAATAATGTCCCCCGCCTTGAGGCCGGCCTTGGCGGCGGGCATGCCGTCCGTCACGGACTTGAGCGTGACGCCTTCGCCGTCGGCGATGTCTTCGATCTGCACGCCGAGGATCGCACGTTTCTGACCGGGTTGCATGACGCGGCTCGTTGCGACCATCTTCGTCGACAGGATCAGCGTTTCCTTGTCGCGCTGCACGCTGATCTTGATCCCATCCCCTGCGAACTTGCTCTGCAGGATGCTGCGAAAGACATCGCCGGTTTTGACGGCCTGGCCGTCGACCTTGGTGATGACATCACCGGTTTTCAGGCCGGCGTCCGCCGCGGGGGAGTCGGGTTCGACATCGCCGACCACCAATTTGCCGTCGGTGTCCGCGACAAGCACGCCGAGGTAGCCGGACGAGCCCTTCTGATAGGGGGCACCCTTGCGAATGGTCGTCGTGATGGCGGTCGCGACGGTCTTGAAATCGCTAAGGTCGTCCTTCGCCTGCGCGTGAGCGAACCCGGGAACGCCCAATGCAACCAGGATTAACCAGCCCATTATGCGCCGTGACACGAACGCCTCCAAAAGGTTTATCTTGCGATGCCGTCGTCAGGTGATCTTATTTGTCCACCTTTGACTGTTTACCCTGACGGAGATGAGAAATCCATGAAAACCAACTGATTCGCAAGGAAAGTTTCGCGACTGGTTTCGCCACCTTGCCTCGCTCCCCCGCGCGGCTGGAATTCCACGAAAAACTGGCCTGGACGACCATCCCCCTTGCTGGCATAAGGGCATCGGGGGAAGAGTGTGCTCATCTCGCCCGAGCGAGATGATCGCGTCGGATCGTTCATATCGGAACCATCGCCGGCACGGACAGGGAGGTTCGAGCTTATGTCGCTGTTTGATCTGTCATTGAATCGTCGCCCGCGCTTTTTCGGTTCGCCCACCTCGGCACGACACTCCACTCGCCCAAGCGTTGAAATTCTCGAGGAACGTAGCTGCCCATCGGTCGCCGCCCCGACGGGCTTGCAACTGACCGCCCTTTCGTCCACCCAGGTGAAGCTGACCTGGACCAACCCGGCAGGCTCGTTCGGCACACGCATCCTCTTCTGGAACGGCGCCACGACCACCACGGTCGCGCAGCTCGCCAAGGGGGTCACCACCTACACCGCCAGCAACCTGAAGCCGAACCAGACGCAATGGTTCAGCGTCCAGGCCTTCGACAACGCGACCAGCGCGCAGAGCGCCTGGGCCGCCATCATGACGCCGCCCGACGCGATCACGGCTCCGACCAACCTGCACGTCAACGGCGCCACCCAGACCCAGGTCAATCTCGCCTGGACCAACGGCACCGGCGTCACCGGCTATCGCATCTTCATGTGGGACGGCACCAAGGCGGTCCAGATCGGCACCACCACCCCGTCCGTCCCCGCTTTCACCGCGACCGGCCTGACGCCGGGCACGACCTACTACTTCTACGTGCAAGCATTCAACGCCACCAACTCCGTCTCCACCGACTGGGTCACCGCGACCACCTCGTCCACCTCGATCACTGCTCCGTCCAACGTGAAAGCAACCGTCGTCAACTCGGGCACGATCGGTCTGTCCTGGAAGGATTCCACCGGCGAAACCGGCTATCGCATCTACGAATGGGATGGCAACGCGGCCCACGGCGCCACGCTGATCGCCAGCCTCGCCGCCAACACGACCGGCTACCAGGCCGTCGGCCTGGTTCCCGGCCAGACCTATTACTTCTACGTGCAGGCCTTCAACGCCACCGCCACGGCCAACACTGGCTGGGTCAGCGCCACGACCACCGTCGCAGCCCCGCTTGGCCCGCCGACCGCCCTCACGGTGCAGCAGACCGGCACGAACAGCGCCCTGATTTCGTGGACCGAGCCCGCCCGCGCCGCCGGCTACGTCATCTACGTCTGGATGGGCACCGCCTGGAGTTCGATCGGCAACGTCCCGGCCGGCACCCACCAGTTCCAGGCCTCCAACCTCTTGGTCGGCCAAACCAACTGGTTCATGGTCGAGTCCTACACGACCAATTTTGCCGAGGTCAACTACAGCAGCGCCGTCTATGTGAACCTGTAACAGCTCGCCAGCCGGACGCCAGCGACGGACCAACCGAATCCCGCAAGGAACGAAGTTGGTCCGTTGCCGGCGTGATCGATCCCCCCTGGCCGAAAGCCGCTCGATTGGCTAGAGACGCTTACACCTTCCAACGTGATGATGAATTGACTTGGTTTTGCGAGTTGCTAACACCACTCCACATCCGCCTCACCTTCGCGCACGTCGCCAATCACGAACGTCGGGATGCCAAGCTCCTCGGTCAGGCGGCGCTGGATGCTGTCGGCGAAATAGGGGCTGACGATCATCACGAAGCCGATGCCGTTGTTGAACACCTTGTCCATCTCGGGCTGCTCCACATTGCCAAGATTCTGCAGCCACGTGAACACCGGCGGAATCGGCCAGCTGCCACGCTTCAAGAACACGCGCTTGCCAGGCGGCAAGACGCGCGGCACGTTGCCCGGCAGACCTTCGCCGGTGATGTGAGCCAGCCCTCGCACCACGCGCTTCTTGATCGGATAATGATCGAGCACGCGATGCACCGCCCGCACGTAGATGCGCGTCGGCTCCAGCAATTCCTGGCCAACGGTGCGGCCCAGTTCCGGCACATGCTCATCGATCTTGAGCCCCGCATGGTCGAAGACGATCTTGCGCGCGAGGCTGTAGCCGTTGGAATGCAAGCCGCTGCTGGCGAGGCCGAGGACGACGTCGCCCG
>DASRSQ010000118.1:0-8276 GCA_035656475.1 Gemmataceae bacterium
CGGGACCATTCTACAGCCCCAATTCTCGCGGAATGGTCCCGAAGGTCAGCTTCCAAAAATTCGCGATCCCTCAGCTAAGCCTTGACGGGACACTAGCCGACGTTGGCAAATCCGTCGCCGCCGTCCTCGCATTGCACCAGAACGCTCTCCAAACAACTGTCAAGCTGGAATCGAAGCACTTTGGTGGCGGGAGTGAGATTTCTTAAATGCGATTGCCGCGATGGGATATGACTACGATTGCGCACGATCCGCCACTCGGTGTGGGGACCTCAACCGAAATTACTTTGTGGAGTGATTTCGTCACTTACTTTGCGCGCGATGAGCCGCGCCCACGAGGAGCGCGGTCGGCCCTACCGTTTCATTCAGTTGGCCTTTTCGAGGTCTTGCACCTTCTTGGTGTAGGTCGCGAAATGTTCGACATCCTCGGCGAAGGCGCGGATCCAGACGCGGACGGCCCCTTCGGTGACTCCGCCCTCACAATCGAGGTTGCACTCCAGGGCCGTGTATTCGACGTCCTTGCCCTTGTAGTTGACGACGCGGATGTACTTTCGGCTCAGATTGTAGCTATTGGCCGCAGTCGCCGGCAGCTTCTTGAAATGGGCGTCGATCATTAGGTCCTTGCCGCCGAAATTGTACATGCGGAGCTTGTGGTGCTTGACGGCGAAATCGAACATCGTCACGCCGCTGGGATTGGTCTTCTTGGTGAAGTCGATCCCCTCGGTCTTTAAGATGCTCTCGATTTGCTTGTCGGTCACCTCAGTCAGAACGGTGTCGGCGGCGACGCTCTCGGCCACGAAGCGATCGTAGTTCTTCAACTCCTCGTCGAAGCGGGCGAGGAATTGCTTGAAGGTGCTGGCGCTTATGCCGCCGGAGATGTCGAGACCATATTCCAGGAGGGAGAACGAGCCGCTGTTGTCGCGGTGCAAGCTCGCGCGGGCCACGCGCGTGATCGTGTTGTAGTGGTTGACCTTTTCGATCGGAATGCCGCGGAAGACGCAGTCGATCATGAGTTCCTTGGGGGAGACGTGCGTCAGCCGGATCTTGAAGTTATTGCGCGTGAAATCGTAGTAATGCTCGTCCATCTTCTTGGACGATGTTTTCGCGAACTCGATCTTCTGGTCCTTGAGCAGCTTCTCGGTCGCGTCCGGCGTCAACTCGCGGAAGATCTTGTCGTCCTGGGCACGCACGGCCGGCACGAAGGCGATGAAGATTGCCGCCAGCAGCGGCAGCCAAGATTTATGAAACATAGAAACCCCGTGGTCTGGTTGGTCACTTTGCCATGAACTTCACGAACTTGCGGGCTTCTTCGTCGAAGCGATTGACGTATTGCCGAATGGTGGCCTCGGCGACGCCGCCGCTGCAGTCGAGCTGATACTCGAGAGACAGCGTGGGGTTCTTGTCTTTCTGCTCGAGGCGTACGAGCCGGCTGAACTTGGCCTCGGCATTCCAGCGATTGACATCGTCGAGATCCATTTTCTTTTCGTACGTCGTTTCGATCCAGAGATCGGCGCCGTAGTTGTAAAGGCGATAGAAGATTTCGCCGCGTTTGAAGTCGTAGTAGGTGGCCTCGGACTTCTTATCCTTGCCGGTCTCGTACTTCAGGTCGAGCCCTTTCAGGACCTTCTCGATCGCATCATTGGGGACCTGCCGATAGATCTTGTTCTGCGACCAGGCCGCGCCAGGCAGCGCGATAGCCAGGAGAAAGCAAGCGAGGAATGGAATGAGCCGATGCATGCGCGTCCTTTCGATCGGGGCGAGATACTCCTAGTGTCGCCCGAGTGAGGCATTGCTGTCAATAGAGTTAGACGCCGACGCGGACATCGACGTGGCGCACGGCCTGTTCGACGCGTGCCCGCGCCGCCGCTGCATCGCCGCGCCGCAACTCGCGGCAGACGGCTGCCAGCGCGGCGAATGCCTGGGCCTGCTGCGTGTCGGCGTGCCACCAGGCGTGAAAGCGCCGCAGCCAGCTTTCCCCCTGGACGATGCGCGTCAGCAGGCGGAATTGCCAGGCGGGCCAGTGTTTGGCGGCATACATCATCAGCGAATGACGCGTCACCAGTCGCAGCACCGCGGGCACGGCCCGCTGATGCAGCGGATGATGATGCACCACTGCGAGGTTTGGCTCGTACCACACCGACCAGCCGCGCTCGCGGGCCCGCTGGCACAGGTCCACGTCCTCATAGTACAGGAAGTAATCCTCATCCAGGCCGCTCAGGTCCGCCAGGCAATCACGCCGTACCAGCAGGCAGCAGCCCGTCACCCAGTCGACCCGGCAGCGCTCCTGCGTCCGGAGCGTGTGATACTTGCGGCGATTGCGGGGCAACGCGAGCCGGGCCAGCGTCGATGCCAGCGTCGGGAAGGGGCCCGCCGACAGTTGCCGTGAGCCGTCGCTGTTGCGCAGGTGGAATCCCACAATGCCCGCATTCGGCTCGAGTTGATCGAGCATGTCGATGACGCCGTCGACGAATCCCTCCGACGGGGTGGTATCTGGATTGAGCAAGAGGAACCAATCTCCCTGGCTAAGCCGGCATCCCTCGTTGACCGCCCGCGAGAATCCGCGATTTTGCGGCCATTTTCGCAGCGAGACGTTGGGCTGACGGCGCAGCCGGCGCACCAGCGGATGGTGCGGTGAATGATTGTCGACGACCACCACCTCCGCGGCGCCGCTTTTCATGCTGGCCGAGGCCTGCAGATGGCGCACGAGTTCCTCGGTCTCTTCCCACTGGCGATAATTGACGACGACGACCGACAGGCGAGGCGTGCCGACCTGGGCTTGTTGCGTGGTGCGCAGATGAGACGCAGTATCGGCGGCGGTGGTCGGCAGGAACGACAAGGGCAGGCTCCTTCCATGGGCCCGATATCGCTCAAAAGGCGAGCGCGGGGGGATTGTACGCATTTTCCCCGATACGATTCAATGCCGGTTGTCGCAATCGTCATGTTTGGCATGAATTGCGCAGCATTCTCGCCTTGGCGGCGCGGACATGCCGAATTTGCCGAAAATGCGTAACCTGCGCGAGGCGAGCTGGCATGCTGCCCGTCGATGTCGCAGGCCGCTCTCAGCGTTGCCCAGCAATTGGGCGATGAAAAGAAGAGCGATCATTTTTCCGCACCGACAATTCAAGTAGGTCAGGCTTTTCAGCCTGGCAATGCAGTCGGTTGCGGCCGTCAGGCTAGAAAGCCTGACCAACATATGCTCCAGGGCGAACACCGTGAAAAAATGGCTGTTGCTGCTTGTCGTGCTCGCCCTGGCCGGAGGGGCCGCGTACTGGTGGTGGGGCCGTAGCGGGCCGCAACCGCTCACCGAAAAGGTTCTGACGTTTGGCGAAGTCCGCCAGGCGACGATTCGCGACATCGTCAGCGCGACCGGCATGGTCGAGCCGCGCGAGATCGTGGTCGTCACCAGCGAGACGCCCGGCACAGTGCTGCGTCTGATGGGGCACGTCGGCAAGACGGTCGTCGATGGCGAACCGCTTGCCCAGCTCGATGATCGCCGGATCGCGCTCAAGGTCAAGGAGGCGCAAAACGGCATCCAGCTCGCCGACGCTGCAGTCGCCCAGGCAAGGGCAGCGCTGACACAGGCAGAAGCGAACAAGGCGGCGGCCGAGCGCGTGCTCAAGGTCCAGAACGAGCTGGCCGGCGCCACCGGCTTTCGCACCGAGCGCGAACAGGCGCTGTCGCAGGTCCAGGCCGCGGAGGCGGGCATCAAGGCCGCCGAGGCAGGCATCAAGGCCGCCGTCGCCAAGCAGCTTGCTGCCAAGACCTCCTTCGACGAAGCCGACCTGTCCCACAAGCTGATGCTTGTCAAGGTCCCCGACTCCATCGGCAACAAGCGCGAGTTTCTCGTTCTTGAACGCAAGGTCCAAGAAGGGCAGATGGTCGGCCCTCAGTCGGGTCCACTTTTCACGCTCGCGGGGAGCCTCGATCATGTCGAGGTTCACGCCCAGGTTGCCGAGGGCGATATCAACAAGATTAAGACGCGCCTGAAGGCCCTGTTCAAGATCACCAACTATCGCGATGAGGACACCGACTTCGAAGGCCGCGTGAAGGAGATCCGGCCGCTCGCCAGCACGATCAAGGGAGCGGTGTATTACGACGCGGTCCTCAACGTCGAGAATCGCCGCGATGCATCCAGCAACGAATGGCTGTTGCGCCCGGGCATGACCACGTCGGTGGACATCGTCCGCTATGAGCGCGTCAACGCCTGGCGAGTGCCGGTGAGCGCGCTCAACTTCAAGCTGGAGGAGGCGTATCAGGATGCCGACGCCCGCGCCCAGCTTGCCGCCTGGAAGCAGCGGCCGGATGAGGCGGACTGGCGCGTGTTATGGACATGGGACCAGGCGGCCAGGCGCGCCCATCCGGTGTTCATTCGGGTCAATTCGAAGCCTGGCGAGGAGCCGGGCCTGAAGGACGCGGAGGGGGTGGAAGTCCTGGAATGGGAGCCGGGCAAGACGCCGAGCGGCCCGTTGCGTGTCATCATCGGTGCCCCGCCCGCGAAGGCGCCGGGCTTCTTCGATCAGCCGGCGAATGTGAAAATCTAAATCTCCCAAGCCCCGCCATGAGCGCAGCGATTGGCGGGGGCAGCTTCTGTAAGCGCCACCCCCCGGGAATCGCTGCGCTCATCCCGGGGCTTGAATATACACCATGCGAATCGTCATCGAACTCGACAACATCATCAAAACCTATGGCGACGGCCACGCCGCGGTCCGCGCCCTGCGCGGCGTCTCCATCAAGATTCACGCCGGCGAATTCGTCACCATCCGGGGCTCAAGCGGTTCGGGCAAGTCGACGTTGATGAACATCCTCGGCTGCCTCGACCGGCCCACCTCCGGCGCGTATTATCTCGACGGCGAAAACGTGCAGCGCATGGCGAAGGCCGCCCTCGCCAACCTGCGCAATCGCAAACTCGGCTTCGTGTTTCAAGGCTTCAATCTGCTCAAGCGCATGAGCGCGATCGACAACGTCGAGATGCCGCTGGTGTATTCCGGCGTGTCGCCGTTGCGGCGGCGCGAGAAGGCGCTGAAGATGCTCGGTCTGGTAGGATTGAAGGAGCGGGCGCATCATCTTCCCAATCAGATGTCGGGCGGCCAGCAACAGCGTGTCGCGATTGCTCGCGCCCTCGTCAACGATCCGCAGATCCTGTTCGCCGACGAGCCAACGGGCAATCTCGATTCGGCAACCGGCACCGAGATTCTCGCGGAGTTTGATCGCCTCAATCGGGAACTGGGCCAGACGATCGTGATGGTGACGCACGATCCCGTCGTCGCGGAGCGAGCACCGCGCCAGATCACGGTGCGCGACGGCGTCATCGCGGCGGATATACGTAAATTCCCCGAGGCTGGCGCGGTGACGGCGCTGCAGAGCGCGGTATCGTAATTGCCGCTTGCGGCTTCGCGCTCGCTGAGCAGATTCGCCGAGCACGATGCCGCAGGCGGCGGAAGATAATCCTCACGCTCCGCGTGCGGAATTCATCTCGCGGAGCGAGATGAGTACATACTTCAACCGCAAGCGGCGGAGAAATGCCATGAACCTGATGACCGCCTTTCGCATCGCGCTCAACGCCCTCGTCATCCACAAGGGACGCTCCACGCTCACGAGCCTCGGCATCATCATCGGCACCGGTGCCGTCATCTCCATGGTCTCCGCCGCCGGCGGGGCGCGCCAGAAACTCGATGAACGGCTCGAAAACGTCGGCAAGACGTTGATCATCATCCGCGCTGGCGCTCGTACGCAGAACGGCACCCTCGCCGACATCAAGCCCCTCAACAACGACGAGGCCGCCACGCTGCGCCGGCAACTCAAAGGACAGGTGACCGGTCTCGCCGAGGTGCAGGCGACCATCCGCCCCGTCTCCACGCGCACGCGCAACTGCATCACCATGGTCGTCGGCACCAGCCCCGACATGCAAAAGGTCCGCGGCTGGGTCGTGCAATATGGCCGCTATCTGACGCAAGAGGACCTGAAGAAACAAGCTGCCGTCTGCGTGCTCGCGCAAACGGTGCGCGAGAAGTTGTTTCCCGACAATCCGAATCCGGTCGGCCAGACGATCCGCGTGGATCGCCTGCAACTGCGCATCGTCGGCGTCGTCGAAGGCAAGGGCCGCAGCCCGATCGGCGGCGATCAGGACGATCAAATATTCGTCCCACTGCAGACGCTCCAGCGCAAGCTCGTCGGCGATGAGATCCTCAGCATGATGCTCACCTCGGTCGACAGTGTCGACAAGCTCGACCGCACCAAGGCCGAGATCACGCGCATTTTGCGCGAGAAACGCAAGGGCAAGGAGGGCCTGGAAGATTTCGACGTGTCGAGCGTTCAGGAAATGGCCGAGATCGCCGTGGTGATGACGCGCACGATGCAGTTCCTCATCGGCATCATCGCGTCGATCTCACTTGTAGTGGGCGGCATCGGCATCATGAACATCATGCTCGTGTCGGTCACGGAGCGCACCCGCGAGATCGGCATCCGCATGGCCATCGGCGCCACGCCGTCCGACATTCTCATCCAGTTCCTGATCGAGGCGGTGATGCTATCGCTCCTTGGCGGTCTGATCGGCGTCTCGCTCGGCATCGGCGCCGCGGTGACACTGGCATGGGCCGCCAACTGGCCGATCTTCGTCGACTACTCGATGGTGATCCTGTCCTTCGCCGTCGCCGGCGGTGTCGGTATTTTCTTCGGATACTATCCGGCGCTGAAGGCTTCGCGCCTCGATCCGATTGAAGCGCTGCGATATGAGTGACGTTAGCCGCAACGCCGCAGGCGTGCGCGGACGTGCGCGGCGTGCGCGGACGGTATCTTGTTGCAGCGATAGGATACCGCCCGCGCACGCCTGCGGCGTTGCGGCTAAACTTCCGTCAATTCCATTCCGAGTACCGTCAAGTCATCCACCTGCTGCGTCTGCGCGAACAGGTCCGACGCCAGGCGCTCCACGAGCTGGTCGATTGGCAAATCGCGAAAGCGCTCGGCGGCGGCCAGCAGGCTCGCCAGGCCGACCGGATGCTGCTCGAACGAGGCGGCGTCCATGCCGTCGGTGTAGAGGAGCACCTTGTCGCCCGGCTTGAGTTGGTGCGACTGCGAACGATATTTCGTTTCGAAGACGCCGAGCAGGCTTCCCTCGACTTGCCAGAGCGCGGGCTTGCCAGTAATCGGCGCGTGCACCGGATAGGGATGGCCGGCGCGCGAAAACTGAAGCGTGCGCTCGCGCGCGTTGAAGAGCATGTAGGTCATCGTGATGAACGGCAGGTCGGGAATCTGCTGGGCGACCAGGTCGCGATTAAGCCGTTCGAGGACATCGGCGGGCGGCACGAGGCGATAGCTTTGGCCGCTGATCTCCTTGCCTCGCACCCCTTGCTTGACAAAGATCGTCAGTAGACTCGCTGGCACACCGTGCCCCATCGCATCGGCGACGTAGAAGCCGACGTGATTTTCGTCGAGGCGGAAGACGTCGTAGAAATCGCCGCCAACGCGCGCGGCGGGCTTGTACTTGACTGCGAATCGCACGCTGGGCAATTGCGGCAGACTTTGCGGCAGGAAGCTTTGTTGCAGACGCCGCGCGAGTTCCAGTTCCTGATCCATGAGTTGGGTCGCGGTCTGCAACCGTTTCGAGATGCGCTGGGCGTCGGCTGCCTTGATCGAAAGCCGATCGTGCCGGTCCTTGACGCGGATCAGCGACTGCACCTGGGCCAGGAACTCCGCCGGCTCGAGGGGCCGGCCGAAGGTCGTATCGGCGCCGCATTCGAGTCCCGCAAGGCGCGCCGATGCGTGGCCGTTGTCCGTGACGTAGAGAATCGGCGTGTAGCTGTCGTTCTGCTCGGTGCGCAGCCGATGGCACTGCTTGAGCGCCGCGTCGGTCTGTCGGCCGCCGTCGATGACATAAAGATGCGCGGGTTCCAGAAGATGCAGTTCGTGAAACGTGCGAACGCCCAGATCGTAGCCAGCGGCGGTGAGGACGCGGCGAACATCGTCCGACGGCGGGTCGGCCGCGAACAATTCGATGTGACAGGAACCCGCCGACGCCATGATGCTCTCCGAATCGCACAAATCGCTTGTAATATCGCAGAAAGCAACGGCGCGAGCAAGGGTGAAAGATCGCGGCCGACTGACAGGAAAGCATAAGGATCAACTCTGGCTACCGGCTGCCTGCGCAAATCGGGTAGGAGGGGGAATTACTTCCCCCGTCCTCCCACACCACCGGACGTACTTTGCGTATCCGGCGGTTTCTGTTCTTGTTGATACCGGTCGTAAAGCTGGTTGATGTTCACCAGGTCCAGAGACTCGATCCA
>DASRSQ010000119.1:0-3986 GCA_035656475.1 Gemmataceae bacterium
GCACGACCAACCCGATCGAGTCAGTGTTGGCAACGGTGCGTCTCCGGACGAGCAAGACGAAAGGCTGCGGCAGTCGCCTGGCCTGCGAGACGATGGTGTTCAAGTTGATGGAGAGCGCCAAGAAAGGTTGGCGAAAGCTAAGCGGCTTCGCGCTGCTACCGGACGTGATTCAAGGCGTGAAGTTTATCGATGGGGAAAAAGCAACCGAGAACGCCGCCTGATCCGGCGCTCATCCACAACATTTGGGAATAACTCCACTTGTGCCAAGCACGACACTGTTTGCGCGAACTGTCGTTATCAAGGCGAGCAGTCCCAGACTGGACTCATCTGCGAATACGAGCCGAGATCGGGAGAAGACGAAACGTTATCAGGAGCCAGCGGAATTCTTGGCCGCGGTTCGACGTGAACTTGAACGCCAAAAAATCGGAGCCGAAGCCGCTCTGCCCGTGCACCAGTCAGGCGATCGCGCTGGGCAACCCTGCCGCCGAGTCTTGCGCGTACGCGGAAAAGCCATTGTTGGTTTCTCGGTCATCGTTCAAGGGTTAACCGCCGAGGAATCGCTGTTGCTTCAGGAGCAAGGACTCGGCGGTCGCGGAAAATTAGGGGGCGGGTTCTTTTTGCCACATACTCCGAGGGCGTCGTGAATCCACTATTGGCCAAGCGAACGCCTCTCGGCGGAAGCCCAAATACGCTCGTTGAACATACAAGCGATGTTGTCGAGGCGGCAGAGTGCCTGTTCGGCCCCGCGGAGTGCCGAACACGGCTCGGGTCCGAGTGGCTTCGCTTCTTTCGTCTCGATTCAACGCACTGGCTACACTTTCACGACAATCTGCTGGCCGCAAGCCTGTTCCACGACTGGGGGAAGGCAAACAAGGGTATGCAAGACCTCCTGGCGGGTGGATCAGGCGGGCAGCCAAACAAGGAACGCCAGTTCCATGTGGACCGTGACATCATCTTTCGCGTCATCGACGCCGCACCAAGCGCGGAATGGCGGCTGATCATTGCCCTGTCGCGCTTCGGCGGGCTACGCTGCCCCTCAGAGCATCTTGCGCTGCGGTGGCAGGACGTGGACTGGGATCGCAATCGCTTCCGCGTCGATTCCCCCAAGACCGGTGAACGGTGGATTCCGATCTTCCCCGAGCTCCGGCCGTATTTCGACGAATGCTTCGCACTGGCGAAAGAAGGGGCGGTGAACGTCATCACCAGCTACCGCAGTGACAATGTGAACATGCGAATGCAGTTGGAGCGGATTATCCGACGCGCCGGGCTGAAGCCCTGGCCCAAGCTCTTCCACAATCTGAGGGCTAGCCGGCAGACCGAGCTAGCTGCGGAGTATCCGATTCACGTCGTCTGTGCCTGGATCGGCAACACGGCAGCGATTGCAGCCAAGCACTACCTCACCGTCCGAGAAACTGATTTTCAGCGAGCGTCCGAAGGCGGCGCAGAATCCGGCGCACTTGAGGCGCAAAAACAGGCGCAGCACACGTCCGTGCCGGTTTGCACCGCATCGCAAGAATTGACGGAAGATCAAGGCCATTGCGAGGATATGCATGAGGATGCGGAGGGGCGCAAAAAAACATCCAGGAGCGTGCAAGTCCCAGGGGGGCTAGGAACCCTGCGACGCTCCCGGAAGGTTCGGCGCGTGAAAGTGCCTGTAACTTATCACCGAAATCCGATTCGGATTGGCGACGTGCAACTCGATCCTTGAGATTGACGCACGCTTACTTGCTTTTATTCGACTGGTGATGGCTGCCTGGCAATCATTCGAACAATGACATGTATCGGCGATCCAACTATCCAGACAGGCTGTGGATGAAGCTTTGCCACCCACACTCTTATCTTATAATTCCCAAGACGGTGGTGTCAATACGGACTCCCGGATTTCTCCAAGAATCTTGCGGAAATCGCGCATCCTCACGGTCGATACACCGCGAAGGAATCTTCCGTTTCCCATAGCTTCACTTCCACGATAGGAAAGCCCTGGGACGACATCTGATCGAATATCAACTTCGCAATATTCTCGGCCGTCGGATTCACGTCGAGCAGATACACCGGCTCTCCTTGCGCCTTGAGGACCGGCAGCACCGGATCGTCCTTGTGCAGGATCATGCGGTGATCGAGATTGGCGTCGATCCAGCTGCTGACCACGCGCTTAATCGTGCTGAAGTCGACGACCATGCCGAGCGCGTCCAGGCGGTCCGCTTCGAGCGTGATGATGGCTCGACCGTTGTGGCCGTGCAGATGCTTGCATTTGCCGTCGTAGTTGAGCAGGCGGTGGCCATAGCAAAAGCGGATCTCGCGCGTCACCTGGAACATAGCCTCCTCCTGCCCTCAATTCGAAAATAGCCACAGAGGACACAGAGATCACAGAGAAATGAAACAGATGGCGAGATCCGAATTCGGGCTGCCTCTCTGTGTTCGCTGTGCCCTCTGTGGCTAATTGTATTGGGGCAGCGTGACCATTCGGGTCGAACTCGTTAAAATGACGGACAAGGAGATCGACATGGCAGTGAGCATTCCGGATGAACTCAAACCATTCGCCGACATCTGCAAAACCAGTGCGCCGCTGGCACCATTCACGCAGCTCAAGCTTGGCGGCCCGGCCGACGTCCTAGTGCAGCCACGCACGCTGGATGAACTGACCGCCGTCGTCAAACGCTGCTTTTCAAACCAACTGCGCTTTCGCATTCTCGGGCACGGCGGCAATGTCCTTGTGCATGACGAAGGCATCCGCGGTATCGTCCTGCGGTTCACGGCTCCCGTCTTCACGCAGGTCACCGTACAAGGCCGCCGGCTCAAGGCGGGCTGCGGCGCCACCATCGCCTCGGTCATCGCCCAGGCGACGCGCAGCGGCCTGGCCGGCCTCGAAACGCTCGTCGGCCTACCGGGCACCATAGGCGGGGCGCTCCTGCTCAACGCCGGCGATCGCACCTCCGACATCGGGCAGTTCGTTCGTCGCGTCGAGGTGCTTGATAGTGACGCGAAAGTGCAGACGCGCGAGCACGACGAGCTGCGCTTCAGCTCCACCGGCGCCATGCTCGATGATCCGATTCTGCTGTCGGCCGAGTTCGAGCTGGACTCCGATGGGCCGGAAGCGATCCTGAAACGGCTGCGCAAGGCATGGATCCAGTTCAAGGCGACCCAGCCCTACAGCTACCAGGCCGCGACGCGGATCTTCAAGAATCCCGCCGGCCTCAATGCCGCCGTCCTCATCGAGCAGACGGGATTGGTCGGCACGAAGGTTGGAGCCGCGTTCGTCAGCGATCGCAACGCAAACTACATTGTCGCGGAGCATGGTGCGACTGCCCGCGATGTGCTAAGGCTGATCGAACTGGTGCGCACGCGCGTGCTAGACCGTTTTCACGTCGACCTGGAACTGGCTGTCTCCGTGTGGTGAAGATGCCCGCCAAATCGCGTCAGGAAAAACCGAAGTGGTTCCGGATCTGGCTCTTCAAAAGCGCCATTCTGCTCTCGCTGGTGGTCTTGTTCATCGTCGGCATCATTGCAGCCGGACGCTGGGGCGACGAGTATCTGAGAGGCCGCGAGCGCTACGATCTGCCTTTCACCGACATCGACTGCAATCCACCGGTCGGCATGGAGCGCAAGACGTTCCTCGAGCAGGTGCGCTACTATGCCTCGCCGCCGCTGCCTGAGCGAGTCAATGTACTCGACGAGCAATTGCTCGCTCGGCTGCGCGACGGCTTCGCCAAACATCCGTGGGTCGAGAAGGTGGACGCGATCGACATCAAGCCGCCGCACCACGTCAGCGTCAAGCTGACGCATCGCACGCCGGCGCTGGCGGTCAAGTTTGGCAAGGACGTGTTCGCGGTGGATCGCAGCGGAATCTTGTTGCCGCGCGACGCGCCGACGCTGGGGCTGCCCGTGTATGATATCGACGCGCCGGAACCCAAGGGCGTCGGCCAGCGCTGGGGCGATGCCAACGTCGAGGAGGCGGCACGCAAATCGCGCAAATAACTCTCGTTCCC
>DASRSQ010000120.1:0-3449 GCA_035656475.1 Gemmataceae bacterium
CCCCCGCCACGATGCACCTTACAGGATTTCGAGCGTGGGCATCCGCGGTTCCGAGAGCAGTTGCTTCGCAATCTGCATCGCCGTCTGCTCGCAGACGTGCTGCAGGTAGGGTCGCGAGGGATTGCTCTCGGCAAAGTTGTCGGCCAGCTTGCCTTCGTCACCATTGATGCGGAGCTGCGAGTCGATCGGGATTTCGCCCAGGAACGGCACGCCCAGTTCGCCGGCCTTCTTCTGCACGCCGCCGCGGCCGAAGATTTCACCGGTCATGTTCTCAACCATCCCCAGCACGGGGATCTTCACCTTGCGGAACATGGCGACTGCCTTAACCGCATCGAGCAGCGCCACCTGCTGCGGCGTACAGACCACCACAGCGCCGGCCAGGCCCAGCAACTGCGAGAGAGTCAGCGAGACGTCGCCCGTACCCGGGGGCAGGTCGATGATGAGGTAGTCGAGCTCGCCCCAGTCGGTGTCGCGGAGGAACTGAGTGATCGCGCCGTGCAGCATCGGCCCGCGCCACACCACGGCTTCATCCGCCGGCACGAAAAAGCCCATCGACATCACCTTGAGTCCCGAGCATTCGATCGGCAGGATGCGGCGCACCGGCTGACCAGCCGCGGTCTGCTGCTCGACCACCTGCGGCTGACCGTGCGCGCCCAGCATGTGGGGGATGCTCGGCCCGTACACGTCGGCATCCATCAGGCCGACCTTCGCACCGTAGGTCTGCAGACCGAACGCCAGCGAGGCCGCGACCGTACTCTTGCCCACGCCCCCCTTGCCGCTGCCGACGGCCACCACGTTCTTCGCCCGCAACCCCAGTCCACCGCCGGAGTCTTTGCCCTGAGTCCGGACGACGAAGGCGGTCTCAGCCTGGGCGCCCGGGAAACGCGCGGCGAGGGCCTGTTGAATGGCGCCGGCGATCCGCTCGCGTCCGGGATAAGCGTGCGTGGGCAGCGCCACCTGCACGCGCACGGCCTGCGGGCCCGGGAGGGCCACGCTATCGATCATTTTCAATTCGACCAGACCGCGTCCGATTTCCGGATCGCGTACGCCGTTCAAGACCTCGCGAACGGCCGCCTCGGTCAACTGCGCCTCACTCATCGAAGATTGTCTTTCACTCAGGGCCGGAGAATCCGGGCGCACCTCGAAATGCGCCAACGCGTCGATCATACCGGGGACCGCCCCACCCGAGAAAGGATGCGGAGAGAAAGAGAAGGGCGGGCACTCTATCGTAGCTGAGTTCGCAAGAACTCAGATGAAGGCCGTGTTCGCCAGGAGCGCGGCGATTTGCTCCCGGACGACCCGTGGGCACTTCGTGTCGTTAAATTCGCAAGAATTCAGACGCGAGGCCGGTGGACGCCCTGGCAGAGTGAGCGAGATCGACGGAACACGCGGACGGAGATGGAGCGCCGTTTGGCCGATCGGCTGAATTCTTGCGAATTCCTCACGTTCCGCACCCCTGAATCGAGGTTGGCGCGGACAAGCTGGCCCGGTTTTGGCATTCTTGGCAAAAGTCAGGTTTATCCTTTTTGCCAGGAGCCGGAGCATGGACGCTCACACTCGGGTCGATACGCAAGTGGTCGGGGCACTGCCGGTAGTCTCCGCGATCCTCGAACAATGGGGACTGGCCGGGATCATCGACGAGATCGTTCCCTCAAAAGGGGAGGTGCCCCTCGGTACGCTGGTCGAGATTCTGATCCTGAATCGCCTGCTGAATCCCAAGGCGATGTATTCGATCGGCGAATGGGGGGAATCGGCAGGGGTCTGCGATTACTACGGCGTGACAGCCGAGCAACTCAATGATGACCGCTTGGGCCGGGCCCTCGAGCGTCTGGCCGAGCACAGCAGTTCGCTGCAGAGTGCCGCCACGCTGGCGGCCGTGAAGAAATGGAAAGTGCGGGTGGATAAGATCCATTACGACATCTCCACGGCGGAATTGTTTGGAGCGTATCGGAATGTGATGGTTCCTCCCGATGCCGATCCCGGAGTGGGGCCCTCGCCCCATACTGTTCCGACGGTTCCGGTGCCAGCCTATGGCCGCACCAAGAGTGGTCGCGAGGACGTGAAGCAGGTGCAGTTTGGCCTGAACGTAACCGGGGATGGCGGCATCCCCCTGTCATTGCAGGTGCTGGCGGGAAATACTGCCGAAGCGCGGACGCATGTGGCCAACCTGCTGCGATTGCGGGACATGTTCCCCACGAGCGAATTTCTGTACATGGGGGATAGCAAGCTGGACACGCCCGAGAACCTGGCGGCCGCGAAGTCCACTTCAGGGCAGTTCCTCTGCGCCGGCGCCTTCACTCGTCCGCTGCAGGCCCGCTATCGCGAGGTGCGGGGCAAATTGCAGCACATCGACTACTGTTCGCAGGCCGATTCCCGGAGACCGCCGGAGGAACGCGATCAGTATGAGGCTTGTGAAGTTGAGGACAACGTCGAAGGCACATTCGAAGGACGCAGGATCACCGTCGGATATCGGCTGATTTTCATCCACAGCTCGGCGAAGGCCCAAAAGCAGGCGGCCACGCGCGAACGGCACGTGCAGAAGATTCGCGACGAGTTCGAGCAGGTTCAAAAGATCCTCGGCAAGTATTCGCTCAAAACGGAGAAGGCGATTCGCGAGCGCCTGCAGAAGGCCTGCGGTAAGTACAGCGAGGGGAAGCTATTCACCTACACGCTGACTGAGCAACGAGGCAAGTTCAGTCTCACATGGGAGATCGACGAGGTGGCCCTGCAACGCCAGATCGAGTTGGAGGGCGCGTTCGTGTTGAAGGCGAAGCTGCCCAAAAAACAGTATCCCCTGGCGAAGGTGCTGGCGGCCTACCGCGGACAGTCCCGCGTGGAGAACCGCATCCATTACATCAAGGGACCGTTGGCCGTGACGCCGATGTTTCTGGAGAACCCCAAACGGATCGCCGGCATGATGGTCATTCTGTTGTGGTCGCTGACGGTGCTCACGTTGATGGAGCGTCAGGTTCGGAAGAATCTCGACGGAAAGCCGATGTACGGCATCTACCCGGAGAATCGTCCCAGCCCGTCGCCGACGGGACCAAAACTGCTCGAAGCCTTCGAGACACTGTGTATCGTAATCATCCACGATCGCGACGGAACGCACCGTCGTCTCGCGCAGCTCTCTGCGACGCAACGCACAATCCTCAATCTACTGGACCTACCGGACACGGCCCTGAAAACCTTCAAACGAAGGTGCGGAACGTGAGGAACTCAGCTACGTCTCGCAATTCGCGTCGCATCCGGCAGCGGCTATGATCGTCGCCTGGTGAAAAGACGTCTCCCAATCGCCGCTCCGACTTCCCATGTTTGCGAACACTCCTGAAACGCGGTTTGGCGGGATTGTGCTCTGTGGAGGCCTGAGCACGCGCATGGGGCGGCCCAAGGCGCTGTTGCCGTTCGGCCCGGAGGTGATGCTGCAGCGCGTCGTGCGAATATTGAGTGCG
>DASRSQ010000121.1:0-12153 GCA_035656475.1 Gemmataceae bacterium
CTCATCCCGGGGCTTGGCCGATCACTTGCCGTAGAGGCCCACGATGCTCGCCGACTGTTCGCGCTCGGATAACCAGCTCGCGACCTCGGCGATCTCCTTTTGCAACGCCTCGTTCTGCTTACGTTCGACGAGCACCTCCTGCACGACATCGGTTAACACGTGCAGGTAGTGCGATTCCAGCTCGGTGCGCAGCCGGGCCTGCAGCTCGTCGTGAAACTGTGCGCGAATCTGATACCACCGCAATGGCAACAGCACCGCGATGACGACGTGCAGGAAGACGAGGATCAGCAGTACGACCATCGCTGGAATCAACAGATCGGTCCACTCGAAGCGGCGCGGCGGGTCCCCCATCATATAGCCCCAGAGCAGGACACCGATGCTCGTAAGGAATCCCGCGCCGGGAACGAAGGTCGCGAGCTGGATGATGACCCACTGCAGCCAGCGTCGGCCGCCCGAGGGATTGGACCAGTCGTGTTCGACCTTGGTGATGACTTCGATCATTGCCTGGGCGTAGCGCGATTTCCAGTCCAGCTTGCTTTGCGACTCGGTCGCTTCGCTCAGCAGGCCGAGCGGAATGCCGAGCGTGTCGGCCTCGACGAGCAGGCGATTGCTCAGCGCCTTGAGCCGTGATTGCAGATGCTGTTCCGACGCGGCCGCACTGCATGCGTCGGCAAACCGCTTGAGGTCCCACACCGGCGGCGCCTCGACCGGCGTGCTCTTGCCGGCGAACGGAATCTGATCGCGCAAGGTACTGCCGGTGTAGCGCAGCTTATTGAACGCGTGCAGGTACCATCCCATCAAACCGCCAAACTGCTTGAGCCGTTCACCCGCGAAGTGATGTTCAATCTCCTTCTGATACGGATCAAGCGTGTTGAGCAGCACATTGGCGTCAGCCTCGGCTTCGTCGCCGAGCTGCCTAGACCAGGCCGGCTGAATGCGCTCGACCGGCGCCGTCAAATCGGGCGGCGTGACACGTGCCATCGCCTCCTGCAGTTGAGCGAGCAACTGGCTGACGCCGCGCGCCTTGATCGCTTCGATTTCGAGACGCGTCAGGCCCATCTCGAGCCAGCGCACGAGATCGAGAAATTGCTCGCCCTCAACGGGAGCGGCGACGAGTGCCGACGGATGGCCGTTGCTTTGCGTCTCGTCTCGCACGCCCGTGCTGTACGGATGATCGACCCAGTGCTGGGCACAGGTGCGGAACAGGAGCGGGTTGGCGAAACCTTCGTCTTTCAGATCGTGCAACAGATCGTCATCTGGCCGCAGGCCGAGCGCGCCGGACTGGACGCAGCGATCCCATTTGTTGAGCACGAACGCAAACGCGCGGCGCTGGCGCTGTTCGCGGAACAATTCCCAGCCGAGCTTGTCGTGGTACTTCTCCTGCGAGCCGACGTAGAGGACGATGTCGGCGACCGGTAGGAGTCGCATCAGCTTCTCGCGATTCGCGAGATCGTTGCTATCGAGATCGGGCGTGTCGACGAGAATCTTGTGCTGCAGTTCAGGCCGATCGTGGGCAGCGAGCTTGCACGTTTGCAGGGCCGGATCGAGCCGCGTCGTCTTGACGGTGTGGTGATAGTAGACGACGGGGTCGCGCGTGGTCGGGCGGGCGAACGACGCCTGGGCGATCGCGCCGCCGGCAAGGGCGTTGAGCAGCGTCGATTTGCCAACGCCAGTGCCTCCCATCAGCATGATGACGAGCAATGGCTGTTCGAGCTGCAGCGCCGACGACTGGCGATCGAGATCGCTAGCGAGCCCTTCGAGCGTCGCACGCTGCATCGTCGTGAGCGGATAGCGGCGTTTCGCCGCGAGCCACGTGTGCAGCCGTTGTTCCAGTTCCCGTAGCGCGGGGGACAGTGTTCGCAGCAACGGCTCGTTTTCGAATCCCATGCGTATCCCCGCCGCTTGCGGCTTCGCGCTCGCTGCCACAGGTCAGAATCGCCGACTTTTTCCAGCGAGCGCGAAGCCGCAAGCGGCAATCACTTCCACAGATACTTGACAAACCGCTTCGACTGCGTCGTCTCGATCCCTTTGTCCGTCTCGAACACGAACAGCGCCGCGATGTCGTCGCGTGCCTCGACGATTTTCAGGCCGCGTTCGACGCCGAGCACGCACAGGCCGGTGTCGATGCCATCCGACGTCATCGCGTTCGGCGCCACCACCGTCACGCTGCGACGACCAACCAGGCCGATGCCCGTCTTCGGATCGACGATGTGCGAATACCGTTTGCCGGCGATCTCGACGAACTGCTCGGCATCGCCGGCCGTCGAAACCGCGGCATTGGTCAGCATCAGATAATGGCTCGGCTCCGCCTCCGGATTCTTGAGCGGTGCAACGCCAACCTTCCACGCCTGCGCATCCGGCGGCGCATCGCTGACGGCGATATCGCCGCCAATGGCGACGAGCGCACGCGTGATGCCGTGCTGCCGCAACACCGCCAACGCAGCGTCGGCGGCACAGCCCTTCGCGATGCCGCCGAGATCGAGCAGCATTCCCAACAACACCAGCCGCACAGTGCGGTTTTTCGCGTCGAGCTTGATGTTGCGATAATCGACGAGCGCCAGCGCCTTCTTGATCGCATCCGCCTTCGGCATTTCGCGCGATCGGCGCGCCCGCCGCCAGAGCCGCACGACCGGGCTGATGCTGACGTCGAAGGCGCCGTCGGTCAGCTTCGAGAATTCTTCCGACTTCTGCAGGACCTTGAACAGATCATCGCTGACCTTGACCGGATCGCCGCCCGCCTTCTCGCACAGCTTCATCAACTCGCTATCGGGACGATAGTCGCTCATGACCAGATTAAGCTCGGCAATGCGCGCGAACGCTGCCTTCGCCGCCTTCTTCGCGGTCGCCTCGTCGGGAGCGTAGAGGACGATGCGCACCGTCGTCCCCATGTGCGGTTCGGTGAAGGTATAGCGCGTTAGGACGGTCGGCTGGCAGGCATTGACGGCGATGAGGCCGCCGAAGAGAATCAATAGACTGAAGATCAGATGCCGCGCCATGAACATGATCCGTGGTTTGCCGGAGATTCCACGATGAGCCGTATTATACAGTATCCCCTCGCAATCGGATTCATCGCGGCCATCGTGGCCGTCGCTCTGCCGACGCAGCCTGCCAAGTATCCGGCCATCGAAGAAGCCAAGCACAAGGCCTACACCGAGAAGATCAACGAGAACGTCTCCTTCGACATGGTCCCAATTCCCGGCGGCACGTTCATGATGGGCAGCCCCGATGACGAGAAGGGCCGCGACGCCAACGAGGGGCCCGTGCATCCCGTGACGGTGAAGCCGTTCTGGATGGCGAAGGTCGAGACGCCGTGGGACGTGTACGACATCTACTGGGAGAATCGCCCGAAGGGCCCGCCGCAACGGCCGGACCTCAGCAAGAAGCCGGACAAGCTGCCCGACGCGATCACGAGTCCGACGCCGCCGTACGAGGATCCGACCTTCGGCTACGGCCGCCGCGGCTTCCCGGTCATCGCGGTCACGCATCATGCGGCGATGGAGTTTTGCCGTTGGCTGTCGAAGACGACGGGGAAGGCGTATCGTTTGCCGACGGAGGCGGAATGGGAGTGGGCGTGCCGGGCGGGCATGAAGACGGAGGACCTGTCGAAGCTCGGCGACGAGGCGTGGTACGAGAATAACGCCAACGACATGCCGCACGAAGTCGGCAAGAAGAAGCCGAACGCGTGGGGCCTGTTCGACATGCGTGGCAATGTCGCGGAGTGGTGCGTCGATTCGTACAAGAAGGATTTCTACGCCACGCTGCCGAAAGACAAGCCGTTCGTGTTGCCGTTCAATCCGCCGACGGAGCATCGCTATTCCGACGTGGTCCGCGGCGGCTCGTGGAACGATCCCGCCGACAAGTGCCGCTGTGCGGTGCGTCGCGGCTCCGACAAGACCTGGCTCAAGCGCGATCCGCAACGCCCGCAGAGCATCTGGTGGATGACCGACGCCGACTGGGTCGGCTTCCGCGTCGTGCGTGCCGTGGAGGAGGACGCGCGGCTGAAGGATGTGCGCTCGAAGGTGACGTGGTGGAGCGATTGAAAGTCGCTCCTCGTTCCCACGCTCCGCGTGGGAACGCACTTCTTCGCACCGCTCCTGCGGTGCGGACAGAATCACTTGCAGAACATTATTCGTTCCGCAAGACGTCGGGTGCGCAACGCAGGAGCGTCGCGAAGCAACGCGTTCCCACGCAGAGCGTGGGAACGAGGAATTTGCATTTCGTATCACGACGGTGAACCTTTCGTCGCAAATCCTGTCTACCTCCTGGAACATTGCCGACGCCCGAAAATTGAGGGCCACATCGCATGGAAAGTCTCGAATCCGTCGAGTGCAATCCGCCGCCGCTCGTCGAGGAACCGGCGACGACGGCGGCGCCGGGCAGTAGCCGCGAACTGATCGGGCTGGCGACGCCGCTCATTCTCAGTCAGAGCTTCATGACGGTGCAGGTTTTTCTCGACACCGTCCTCCTCTCCAAGCACGATCCGTACGAGATGGCCGCGTCGTTTCCCGCGGTCATGTGGTTCTGGCTGCCGTTCGGCCTGTTGCAGGTGACCGCGGGCTACACCTCCACCTTCGTCGCGCAATACACCGGCGCGGGACGGCCGCAACGCGTCGGGCCGGCGGTCTGGCAAGGAATCCACTTCGCGATTATCGCCGGCATTGCCATGCTCGTCCTCGTCCCGACGGCGCCATTCCTGATCGGGCTCGGGGGACATAGCGAGGTGTTGCAGGATCTCGAAGTCAAATACCTCCGCTGTCTCGCGTTTGCCGGCATGCCGATGCTGATCATGGCTGCCATCAACGGCCTCTTCTCCGGACGCGGCCAAACCTGGACCGTCCTCGGCATCGAAGCGTTCGGCACCGGCGTCAACGTCGCGCTTGCCCTCGTCCTCATCTTCGGCTGGGGTGACACCATCCCCGAGCTCGGCATCACCGGCGCCGGCATCGCCACTGCCGTCGGCTCATGGGCCTCCGCACTGCTTGCGGTCGTTCTCTTCCTGCGGCCCAAGCTGCAGCGCGAGTTCAACACGCTCGCCGGCTGGCCGCTCGAAAGCGATCTGTTTCACCGCCTGCTCCGTTTTGGCGGGCCGGCGGGCCTGCAGGTGTTCCTCGACGTGCTGGTCTTTCATCTCTTCACGCAGATGATCGGCCGGCTCGGCGACGAGGCCATGGGCGCGACGACGCTAACCGTCCGCCTCAACATGGTCGCGCTGTTGCCGTTGCTCGGACTCGGCCAGGCGGTGTGCATCCTGGTCGGCCAGCGACTCGGCGGCGATCGCCCGGACCTTGCCGAGAAGAGCGCCTACACCGGCCTGCGCTGGGCCTTCGGCTACGTCTGCGTGATCGCGTTCGTGTACCTCGCGTTTCCGCACTGGCTGGTGTCGATCTTTGCCGGCGAACACGGCGCGGACGAGTTCGCCAAGGTGGCCACGATTGTGCCGAAGTTGCTGATCTGCGTGGCGATCTACACGCTGGCGGATGCGGTAAACCTGACCTTCGCCTTCGCGCTGCGCGGCGCCGGAGACACAAAGTTTGTGTCGCTGTTGACCTTTGCCGTCGCCTGGCCGGTAATGGTGGTACCGACGTTTATCTCGGTGTATGTGGGCGCGTCGGTGTACTGGGCGTGGGCATTCGCGACGGCCCACATCGTGGCGATGGCATTTTGTTTCGTGTGGCGCTTTCGTACCGGCAAGTGGAAGTCGATGCGCGTGATCGAAGCCGCGCCGCCGGATGCGGTGGCGCCGGACGCGATCGCCGCGGGGGAACCGCCGATTGTACTTTCGCGGGCGGCGGATAATAATCATCAATAATAGCCTTCCTCCCGCGTTACCGCCAAAACAGGATCTCGCATGTCGCGTCTTTTTGTCATTCTGTCTGTTGGCACATTTCTGGCGATTACGCAGGTTCAGGGACAGACTGCAAAGTATCCCACGATCGATCCCCTCGCGCACAAAACCTACACCGAAACGATCGAACGCGATGGCGTCAAAGCTAGCTTCGACATGATCGCCATCCCCGGCGGCACATATCTCATGGGCAGCCCCGCCGGCGAGAAGGGACGCAAGGAGAGCGAAGGGCCGCAGCATCCGGTGACGGTGAAGGCGCTGTGGGTCGGCAAATGCGAGGTCACGTGGTCGGAGTACGATCTCTTCTGGGAGAAGAAGGCCAACGAGAAGCCGGCGGCGACCGACAGCGACAAGAAGGCCGATGCGGTCACGCGGCCGTCGAAGGCGAATCATCACGACATCGACTGGGGCTACGGCCGCGGCAAGACGCAGCCGGTGATGGCGATACATCATCATGCAGCGATGGAGTATTGCCGTTGGCTGTCGGCGAAGACGGGCAAGCTGTATCGCCTGCCGACGGAGGCCGAGTGGGAGTGGGCATGCCGGGCCGGCACGACGACCGCGTTCAGCTTCGGCGACGATCCGGCCAAGAGCGGCGACTACGCCTGGACCGATGCTAACTCCAATGACATGCCGCACCCCGTTGCCATGAAGAAGCCGAACGCGTGGGGTCTCTACGACATGCACGGCAATGTCGCCGAATGGTGCATTGACCTGTACGATGCGAGGTTCTATGGGACATTGTCGCTCGAGAAGCCGACGCTGTTGCCGGTGAAGCTGCCGGACAAGCGGCGCTTCGGTCATGTGGCGCGCGGCGGCAGCTGGATCGACCCGCCGGAACGTTGCCGATCGGCCGAGCGCGCGTTTTCGACGACCGACTGGCAGAAGAAGGACCCGCAGATCCCGCAGAGCATCTGGTGGAACAACGCCGACTGGGTCGGCTTCCGCGTCGTGCGAGCGGTGGATGAGTATGAATCGCTGAAGGGGCTCAAGTCGAAGATCACGAAGGAAAGCCCGAATTGATTGCGCGGCAAATCTTCGGATCATGATTCTTGGAGCAAAAATGATCACCTAAAAGCGATGTACAAGACGATGCCCGAAGGCCAATTCGTGCGCGAAGGCGGCAATCATTCGATCTGAGAGAATCCAGCAAACGGCCGCCGAACCGCAGTCCAGCGCCATCGAGAGATTCCCGAATACACCGCGAAAGAATCTGCAAACAACTCGGTATTCCAGAGCCGTGACCGCGCCCAGTCGAAATGGAATGGACAACTCCAAGTCCCTCGGCGAGAATGAGCCCATCCCACCATCCCTTTTCGGAGGGCCTCTTCCATGTCCGCCGACACTTCACGCCGTGACTTCCTCAAGACAACCGCCATCGCCGGCGGCGTTCTCGCCGCGGAACTGGCCACGCTTGGCAACACCCACGCGCAGCAGAATGATGGCACCATTCGCGTCGGCTTGGTCGGCTGCGGCAATCGCGGGACGGCCGCGATCGAGCAATGCCTGCGTGCCGACAGCAACGTGCGACTCGTTGCCGTCGCTGACGCGTTTCGCGATCGCGCCGAATCATGTCTCACGCGCCTGCGCGGCAACGCCGCCGTGCGCGACAAGGTCGATGTCGGCGCCGAGTGCACCTTCATTGGCCTCGAGGGCTATCAGCAGGTCATCCGCAACAGCGATCTCGTGCTATTGGCGACGCCGCCGGGATTTCGCCCGCTGCACATTCGCGCCGCAATCGCCGCTCGCAAGCATCTGTTCGCCGAGGCGCCGGTTGCCGTCGATGCTCCCGGCGTGCGCGCGGTGCTGGCGGCGTATGATGACGCCCAGCGCCAGGGCCTGACTGTCGTCGCGGGCACGCAGCGCCGTTATCAAACCGGATACCTGCGCACTATCGAACGCCTCCGCGACGGCGCCATCGGCAATATCACCGCGGGCCGCTGTTACTGGAACCAGGGTGCCCAGTGGCATCGCGAACGGGACGCGGCCATGACCGATGTCGAATGGCAAATCCGCAACTGGCCCTATTTCGCCTGGCTCTCCGGCGATCACATCGTCGACCAGCACGTGCACAACCTCGACATCATGAACTGGGCCATCGGCGCCCATCCGACGCGCTGCGTCGGCACCGGCGGACGACAGGTGCGCACCGCGGGGCATTTCGGCCACATCTTCGACCACTTCGCCGTGGATTACACCTATCCCAACGACGTGCACGTTCAGAGCATGTGCCGACAGATGGCCGGCTGCGACAACAACGTTTCCGAAGCACTCACGGGCACGCGCGGCACTTGCCTCAGCATTGCCAACGCACACACTTATCGCATCTCCGGCGAACGGCCGTGGTTCCTCGTGCGCGAACAGGATAACGAGCCATATCAGGCGGAACACGTCGCGCTGTTCGAGAGCATTCGCGGCCGGCGGCCGCGCGTCAACAACCTGCATCAAGCGGCCGAGAGCACGCTGACGGCGATCATGGGCCGCATGGCCGCCTACACCGGCAAGGAGGTTACGTGGGAACAGGCGCTCAACAGCCAGCAGACGCTGATGCCGGAACGTTTGACATGGGACACGCGCATGCCGGTTCCCGCGGTGGCGGTGCCGGGGGTGACGGAGTTGCAGTGATCGTTTAGCCGCAACGCCGTAGGCGTGCGCGGCGTGCGCGGCCGCTACGCTCGCTTCAACTCGATCCTCAGCTTCGCCGACTCGATCTTGACGTCGGCGCCATACGCGCCATCGCGCAACGGCGAGGTCGCCCAGTGCGTGGCCAGCGTCTCGGCAGCGATGTAATCGCGGTGCGCCTTGATCGCCTCGGTCAGCTTCGCGTCGTCGGTGGCGAGAAAGAGCGCGATGCGATCGTCCATCTCGAGGCCAGCGTCCTTGCGCGCATTCTGCACGTGGCGCACGACTTCGCGCGCCAGACCTTCCAATTCGAGCGCCGGCGTCAGTCGGCCGTCGAGCAGAATCTGCGTTCCCTTGTCGGCGACGCCGCCCCAACCCTTCTCGACCTTCGGCGTGATCCATACATCCGTCGCCTCCAGCGTTGCCTGCGTTCCGTCTGAAAGATCCAGCGTGATCGCCCCCTTGACTTGCAATACCTCGACAAGGTCGTGCGAAACAGTCGTCCGCGACTGTGCGACAGCCTGGGCCAGTGCCTGTTGAACTAGCGCAAGCCGGGCGCCGAACTTTGGGCCCGCGGCTTTCGGATTGAGCTTGTAATCGAAGGTTAGCAAGGGGCCGGCGCTCGCGTCGTGGAGCGTGACCTTCTTCATGTTGAGCTCGTCGCGAACGAGGTCGCCGAATCGTTCAACCGCCTTGCGCTCGATATCGCTGCCCGGCTGAATCCTGATCTCGGCCAGCGGCCTTCGCTTGTTGATCTTGATGTCCTTCTCGCGGCTGCGGCCGCCGAGATTGACGATCTTGAGAATCGCGTCCATTTCCTCGGACAACTCATGATCGATCAGCGACTCGTCAGCCGTTGGGAAATCGCACAGATGCACACTGTCCGCATTCGAGACGAGATTGCGATACATCTTCTCCGTCATGAACGGAATCACCGGGGCGCACAGCTTCACCAGCGTTACCAGCGCCGTGTACAGCGTCTGATACGCGGCGAGCTTGTCGGCGCCTTTGTCGCTCTTCCAGAAGCGGCGGCGATTGAGGCGCACGTACCAGTTCGACAGCTTGTCGTCGACGAACTCCTCTGTTTTAAGACAGAATGCCATCACGTTGTACGACCTGAATGCGTCATGCGCTGCCTGGATCAGCAACTGCAGATCCGACAGGATCCAGCGATCGATATCGGGCCGATCCTTGACCGGAACCTGCGGCGCAGCGGGATCGAACGCGTCGAGGCGGGCGTAGTTGCAGAAGAAGGCGTAGGTGTTCCACAGCTTCATGATGAACTTGCTGCGCACTTCCTCGGCGACGTGCGGGCCGAAATTGATGTTGCCCGCTGGATTCGTTCGGCAATACATCCAGCGCATCAGGTCAGCGCCCATCGGCGGATAGGCAACCTTCTTGCCGCCTTTCTCGACCAGCTCATAGCCATCGTTGGCGGCGCCTTCGAACGGGATGGCGTTCCCCTTTGACTTGTGCATCTCGTCGCCGTGTTCGTCACGCACCATGCCATGGCCGAGCAGCACCTTCATCGGTGCTTGCTGGGCCATCATCGTGCTCATGGCGAGGATGGCGTAGAACCAGTTGCGGAACTGGCCGGGGAACGCCTCGGTGATGAAGTCGGCGGGAAACCATCGCTTCCAATAATCGGGATCGCTGTTGTACTTCATCGTCGAGAACGGCACGATGCCGGCGTCGAGCCAGGGGTTGCCGACGTCGGGGATGCGCGACATCAGGTTGCCGGTCTTCGGATTTCGGATCTTGATCATGTCGATCCATGGCCGGTGCGGCGAATGCCCGGCGAACTGATCCCAGCCCTCGACGGCGCGCGACTTCAACTCCTCAAAGGAGCCGATGACCTCGAAATCGTCGGTCTTCTCATCGACCCAGATGGGGAGGGCGAGGCCCCAGAAGCGCTTCTTCGAGATCATCCAGTCGCCCATGTTCTTCAGCCAATCGAGTTCGCGGGCTTTGCCGTTGATCGATTCGGGGAGGAACGTGACGGCTTCGGTGGCGCGCATGATCTCGTCGCGCCATTTCATGTCGATGAACCATTCGTCGACCAGGCGGAAGAGCAGCTCGGTCTTGCAACGCCAGCAATGCGGATAGCTGTGCGGATACTTCTCGATGGCGAATAGGCGATTCTTCTTGGTCAGGCTTTCGAAGACGAGGTCGGCGGTCGCATGATCGTTGGCGGACTTGCCGGTGAGTTCGCCGAAACCTTCGAGGAAGACGCCGGAATCGTCGAGCGGGGCGACGGGGACAAGGCCCTGCTCCTTGCCAAGGCTGAAGTCCTCCTTGCCGCAACCGGGAGCGATGTGGACGATGCCGGTGCCTTCGGTTTCACCGACGACGTCCCAGGCAACCACGCGATGCACATCGCGGGCGGCTTGTTCCGGGCCCCACTTGAGACGTTTGACGACGGCGGCGATTTCGAGCGGATAGCCGGACAGGTGATGTTGAGCGGGGAGTTCGTCGAACGGGCCGTCGTACTGCCAGCCGACGAGGGCGCTGCCGGGCAGCTCGGCGACGATTTCGTAGCCGCCTTTTTCCTTGAAGATTTGTTCGAGCGTCTTGAGCTTCGGGACGCCTTCGACCCATTCCTTGCGTTTGAATTGTTCTTCGAGCCGATGGGCGGTGAACGCGCCCTTGGCGAGGTAGTAGATCTCGTCCTTGTGCTTGATCTTGAGGTACGTCAGCGTCGGATTGACGGCAGCGCCGACGTTGCTCGACAGGGTCCAGGGGGTGGTGGTCCAGATGAGGAGGTTTTCTTGCATTTCTCCCCTCTCCCCTTGGGGGAGAGGGGAGGCGCAAGGGAAACTTCACGAACACGCTGCGATGGGCGACCATCTGGTAGCCCTCGTTCATCTCCTGCTGGCTGATGCCCGTGCCGCAGCGGCCGCACCAGGGCATGCAGTCGTACGACTTGTAGACGAGCTTGCGCTCGTAGCACTTCTTGAGAAACGCCCAGATCGTGTAGTTGTTTTCCTCCGCCATCGTGAAGTAGCTTTTGCGTTCGCCGGGCGGCTTGCCCCAGTCGGCGTCGGTGCGGTCCCAGTCCATCCACTGGCCGAGGCGGATCGATTGCTCCGTCTGGCGACGCGCGAACTTGTTGACGCGGTCTTTGCATTCCTGCACAAACCTGTCGATGCTCTTCGCCTTGTCCCCCGGCACCAGGTTTTCGATGTCGCGCTTCGACTTCAGCTTCAGCTCCTTCTCGACCTCAACCTCGACCCACAGCCCCTGGCAGTCGAAGCCGTTCTGGTAGCGCAGCTCATGGCCGGTCATGGCGAAGAAACGCTGATACGCATCCTTGTAGGTGCGGCCCCAGGCGTGATGGACGCCCATCGGATTGTTCGCGGTGATCGGGCCGTCGAGAAAGGACCACTTGGGCTTGCCGCGGTTCTTCTCACGCAGACGTTGGAAGGCCTGGATCTTGTCCCACAATTCCAGGATCGTGCGTTCCTCGGCAGGGAAATCGACAGTGGTCTCAACTTTCTCGAACGGCATCGGCGGTGCACCTCATAGCGTGGATATGCAGTTAGAATACGGACCACCGCTGGCATCGCCATGTTCGCACGGGAGAGTCTACGCCTCGTTGATGGCAAAAGCCGTGAGGGTGGGAGGGCGAGGCTCCTGCCGAGCCGATGGCTTGGAAAGACCTGCCGTACGAGCGGTTTTCAGCGGGT
>DASRSQ010000122.1:0-36304 GCA_035656475.1 Gemmataceae bacterium
AATGCCGTCCCAGATGCGATAGCCGGCGGTCGATTGGCCGACGAGAAGTGCGCCGACTCCGACCATGGTGTGTTCGCTGGTGCTCCCCTTGATCGCGCCTTTCTTGTTGTCGTCGAGCAACTGCAGGCGTTCTCCCTGGCCGATGGGGTCGTAGCAGAGAACCGCGAGGCCGTTCTTCGCCATCAGGATGCAGGCGCGCTGGTACGCCTCGGCTGCCTTGCCGTTGTCGCTGTGGCCGCACGGCACGAGCACGCCGGGGAAGGGGCCCTTGCCGTCGGGGATAAAAAAGTTCGCGGTGACGTGATGATTGGGCCTGCTCTCGTAGATCACCTTTTCGACGCGGAATCCATCCGCTTTCAGAGTTCCAACGACTTTCGCGTTGAGCGGCGTTTTTTCAGGAAAGCCCCCGACCGCTTCGATGAACTTCGCCTTCAGCTCGTTCTGACGCTTCTCGATCTCGGCCGGCGTTTTCAATGATGCGACTAACTTCCTCCGAGCGTCGAAGTGCTTTTGCGCCTCCGCGAGCAAATAGGTCCGCAGCATCTTGCGCGGCTCCTGGTCGGCAGTCAGGATCTGTAGATTCGACTGCGCGCAGAGCGGCGCCGCGCCGATCACGATCATCGTAAGTGCGAGAATCACACGCATGACAGTGTCCCCCCCAGTCAGTGATTGCCGCTAGCGGCTTCGCGCTCGCCGCGGGCACTCAGCGACGTGACGATTGACAGAGGTCGCGGTCGCCGAATCGATGCAGCGAGCGCGAAGCCGCAAGCGGACCAGATCGTATCATATCTCCGCTTCCATTTCCGCAAGAAAGGAACACATCATGATCCGCCAGCCTCTCGTCGCCTGCGCCCTCTTGCTCGTCGGGATCACGGCAGACGCCGACGCGCAGAACATTGTCTTTCGCGACATCACCAAGGAGGCCGGGCTGTATGAGCCGCTCGCAGGCATCATGGGACATGGCGCCGCAGTCGGCGATTTCGATGGCGACGGCAAAACGGATATTTACGTCGGCGGCTTCTGCGATCGGCCCGACAAGGAGTATAAGCCCGCCAAGGGCCCCGTCCACAATTACCTCTTCCGGAATCTTGGCAATGGCACGTTCGAAATCGTCGACCAGAAACCGATCAGCTATTTCGGCCGCACCTCGGGCGCCGTCTTCACCGATCTCCGCAACTCCGGCCAACTCGATCTCTACGCCGCCAACAACACCAAGGGCAAAGCCGGCAAGAATGCCGTCGAGCCGCAGAAGTCGGCTCAGTTGCAGTACGCGCGGCTCTTCCGCAACGACATGGGGAAATTCACCGATGTGTCGGAATCGTGCGGCGCTTGCCCCAAATCGCTACGCACCGCTCGCAACATCGGCGTCCTCGATTACGACGGCGATGGCTTGCTCGATCTGTTCGTTGTCGAGGACAAGTTCATCGCCAAACCGAGCTGCCGGCTCTTTCGCAACAAGGGGAGCATGGCCTTCGAGGATGTGACGAAGGAAGTCGGCCTCCCCGAGGACATCTATGGCCTGGGCCTCGCAGTCGCGGACCTCAATGGCGATGGCCGCCCGGACCTGTTCGTGGGGCACAGCAACCGCTTATTCCTCAGCCAGCTCAAGGACGGGAAAATCACCTATCGCGACGCGGTCGAGTTACGCGATGTGCTGACATGGAAGCCGCTCAACAACGAGGATTGGCCGTGCGGCGCCCACTTTGCCGACCTCAACAACGACGGCCTGCTCGATCTCGTCGTCACGATTCATTGCACCAAGGCACGCAACAAGGTTTTCCTCAACATGGGCCTCAAGGACGGCATCCCGCAGTTCCGCGACGTGACCACGGAAGTCGGTCTGGGGGACGTGGTGCCGGTACGCTGCCCGCACGTCGAGGTGCAGGATTTCGACAACGACGGCCTGCCCGACATCTATACCTCAGCCGCCTGGCTCGACGACAAGGGGACGATCACGCCGCTCATCTATCGCAACCTTGGCATCAAGGACGGCCTGCCGCGCTTCGCTCCGCCACAGCCGATCGGCGGCAAAATGGTCTACTTCCCCGCGGGACCCTCGCTCGATTTCGACAACGACGGCCGCCTGGATCTGTTCCTCGTCAACTGGTTCCAGGGCAATCACTGTCGGCTCTTGCACAATCAGTCCGCGAAGAAGAACTGGCTGCAGGTGCGGGTGCAAGGCAAGAAGATGAACCGCATGGGCATCGGCGCTCAGGTCAAACTGTATGAGGCAGGCACGAAGAAGTTGCTCGGCTTCCAGGAGATCACGATCGGCTACGGCTACGCCAGCGGCCAGGTCGCGATGTGCCATTTCGGCTTGAACAATATCGCCAATGTCGATGTCGAGGCGAAGCTACCGAGCGGCGAGCGCGTGACGCGCGCGAAGGTGGCGGCGAATCAGCGACTTGTCATCGCAGAAAAGTGATTGCTATTCGGAATCCGAATCTGTCCGAGCCGCGCACGTTAGTAAGCGGTCAGCATCCATTGGATGCGCTTGTCGCAGGAGATTCGGCCCCGAATGTGAATTTCGTCACGCCCCCGTCGTGCCAAGCACGCGCGTCAGCAGGTTGTCCAGATAGCTCTGCACGCTACGGCCCGGCTTCATCTTGATCGCTTCCGTCAGCACGAGCTGTGCTGCCTGCGCGACGATCGTGTTGTCGACCGGCGTCTTCATGCGCTTCGCTCGCTCCGACGCCAGACGGGCGATGCCGATCGACGAACGGATCGACGCAGGTTGCTCGACGGCGGGTTCCTCGCGCGTGGAATGGACCAGTTCGAGGATCGACTCGATGCGGGCGGGCGTCAGATCATATTCGCCGCAGTGGGATTTGACGATCTTCTGCTCGACGGCGCGCTTCGGATAGCCCAGTTGGACCCACACCTTGATGCGGTCCTTGACAGCGCCTGGGAGCCGGCGGGTGCCGCGCTGCTCGCTTGGGTTCATGGCGGCAATTAGATAAAAATTCTTGTCCACCTGGTACCAGGTTCGCAGGGCAGGAAGGTAGAGCTTGCGCTCCTCGAGCGCGTCGAGCAACGTGTTGAGGACGTACTCGTCGCCACGGTTCATTTCGTTGGCAAGGAAGACGCCGCCTTGCAAGGCGGAGATGGTGAATGGGCCCGGGACGAAGGCCTGCGTCGAATAGCCAAACTTGAAGACGAGCGTTGGATCGAAGCTGCCGATGAGATTAGATGGGCGGACGAGATCAGAGAATGTGACCCAGTCGAACGGGCGATTGAGGTCCTGAGCGAAACGCCGGCACAAGGCGGTCTTGCCCGAGCCGACCGGGCCGATCAGGCCGACGTAAAGGTTGGCGTGATAGGCGTCCATCATCGCGTCGTAAGCGTCCTTGTACTGCCCCTCCAGGACGATGTCCTGTTCGCTCTTCACGTCGGTGAGCTGCTTGGATTCGAGCAATTGCGTGTAGTTGTTCGACATGTTGGCTCCGGGAAATGCATCTCGGGAACACGGGGACAATTCTAGGGAAACAGCAATCGCCGCGTGGTCACTCCTCCGAGGTCAGCATCTCCACCGCCTCGCGCAGGCCTTTATGACTCTCAAAGAAACGTTGAGCCAGGCCGTCGAGCAACGTGAGCAGCTTTAGCAGCTCATTGATGCGCTGAAATCGCTTCTGCACCGATTCCTTCGCAGCCTGGCCGCCAATCGATTCGGGCGTCAGTTCGTCCCGGCAACGCCGAAGCGTGTTGAGGATCGGATCGATTTCACGACGTTTGCGCTGGTTCGCGACCAGCGTGAACATTTCCCAGACGTCGGCGAGCGATTCGTAGTATTCCTTGCGGTCGCCGCGCTTGTGAACACGGCGCACCAGGCCCCATTCGACGAGCTTGGAGAGATTCATGCTGACGTTGCCGCGCGAGATTGCGAGGCGAGCCATGATGTCGTCCATGGAAAGGGCGGCGCCGCAGATATAGAGCAGGCCGTGAATGCGGGCCATGGTCGGACTGATGCCCCACAGGCCCGCCATGTTGTTCCACAGCTCGACGAACTGGTCCTCGACCGTCTCCAGACGCTCCGCGAGCGCAACTTTCATGGATTTTATTCCTTTCAGGAAGATGTGAAAATTGTAACAGCCGCAGAGATGATTGCAAGGGATTTGCTTGTCGCTTGCAGAATCGTGAAGCGCCCGCGACGCCCCGTGGGCAGGCGGCCTCACCTGCACTCAGGCATCGCCAGCACGATTGTGATCACACGTCTGATTTCTATATGCAGGCGAGGCCGCCTGTACCACGGGTCGCGGCGCGTCAGGTAAGCAAATGCAAGAGACGCGCCGCCGCGAGGCGCGGATCGTCGGCCGCGCAGATGGCGTTGCTGACCGCGATGCGGCGCGCGCCGGCGGCGTGGACTTGCGCAACATGGTCGTCGTCGATGCCGCCGATCGCGAAGGCGGGAAGTGAGGTCTCCGCGACCGCTTGCTTGACGAAATCGAGGCTGGCGAAGTCGGTAAATTCCTTCGTCCGCGAAGGAAACGTTGGGCCGACGCCGAGATAGTCGGCCCCCTCCAGCACTGCCCGGCGAACCTGGTCGAGATTGTGCGTGCTGACGCCAATGAGCGCGTCGGGGCCGAGAATGCGTCGCGCATCGTGGATCGACAGATCGTCCTGGCCGAGATGAACGCCGTCAGCCTCCGCAAGTCGGGCGATGTCGGCGCGATCGTTGACAATGAAGAGAGCGCCGGCGGAGCGCGTTACTTGCCGCACCTCGCGGGCGCGGGCGAGCAGCGTGCGATCGTCGATGTTTTTCTCACGGAGCTGGATTAGGCGGGCGCCGCCGAGGATCGCTTCCTTGACGGTGCCGACGAGCGAATGCTTGCACAGATCGTCGGTGACGAGGACACACAGGCGCGCGTCGGCGAGACGTTGTCGGGCGGCGCCGCCTTGCGCGATGGCTCGCTCCAGCGTGTAGGTGTGATAGCGCAGCTTCTCGATGCGCTGAGCGAACTCGATCGACAGCACCTTGCCATGCTCTTCGAGGCTCCGGAGCGCTTCCTGCAAACGCTTCGCGTTGGCCTGCACCACGGCGGTCATTGACGGTCGATGCCATTCCGCGGCGGTGCTGATCGGCGTGCCGACGTCGTGCAGCGTATCCCGGCTTGCGAGCAGGAGCGGGCCCGCAATCAAGCTGAGGGCCTGGGCCAGATCATGTCGAAGCTGTTTGAACTGGCCGCTCAGTAGCGCATCATTCAACACAAATCGACAGTGGTCCTCCTGCACTCGTAACGCTTCGCGGGCCCGATTGGCGTTCGCATCGAGGATGCGTGCGGTGTCGATTTCCTCTGTTGGCTCGGCCAGCATCAAAGGCTCGTCCATGATCAGCGGCGCCGGCTCGCCGACGATGCGGACTCGCAAACGCTCAAAGTCGAGCCCGACCTCGGCCAACTCATCGCGGAGCCGATCGTTCGCGGTCAGGAGTGCGAGCAAGACGTGATCGGTCGCGATGCTTCCTTCCTCGCCATGATGGACCGCGAGGTCGGATGCATGGCTCAGAATCGTAGCAATCGACGGATGTGCCGGCAGGTCCGGCAGCAACTCGGGCCGAATCGGCGGTTCGCCGAGGCGCGATCGCAGTGCCGGCCAATTGACGCCGGCGTGTACCAGCAACGCGACAGCGCTCCCCTCTTCCTCCGCTAGCAACCCCGCCAGCAAATGGCGCGGCTCGACTTCGACGGCCTGATCGCGCAGCGTCACAATGCGGGCCAGGTCGAATGCGAGTTGTAATGCGGGGGTGAATTCGAGCTTCATAATGCCTCTTGGCTAGCTTCCTCAATTTGACTGACCGGCACAACCGAAAGGAATGGCTGCTGTCGCATCTAAATTCCCATCGCTGGCATGCATGACTTGGCTTGCCGAGGTCGATGAATTTTACCAGATAGGGCAGAATCTCTCAACTTTGATGAACACCCGCGCGAGGACGATCGACATGCTCTCTCGAAGTCGCAACTTGATAAAGGCCGCACTGGCGTGCGTCTGCATGCTGGCGCTTGGAATGTCCGTGTCGGCCCAGCAGGAGGCGTCGCAACCTGCGCCGGCCGCCGCGGCCGGGCCAATGAACCTTGACGCCTGCATCGCAGTGGGTATGCAGCGTCAACCGTCTCTCGATGCCGCCCGTGCCAGCCTGTCAGCGGCACAGACCGGCTCGCAGGCGATCAACCGCATGATCATTCCGCGGTTGTTCGTGCCGGACCTGCCGGTGCGCCGGCAGCAGGCGTGCCTGGGGGTGACGATCGCGTCGGCGAGCCTGACGCAGGCGGAGTGGGACACGCGTTACGCGATCACGCGGAACTACTTCACCGTGCAGTACATCAACATGCAGCGCGTCGTGGTCGACGATACTCTACGCAACCTGGAGGCGTCGCGCAAGAAAGCGCAGAAGATTTTCGACTCGGGCGCTGCCCAGGTCAAGATCACCAAAATCGATTTGGAAAACCTCGACACGAACTTCGCGATTATGAAGGTGAAGAAGGCGCAAATCGAGAATGGCATGCTCAAGGCCGTCGCCGCTCTTCGCGAGGCGATGGGCATTGGTTGCGACGACCCATTCGAAATTGCCGCGACGGGTCTGCCGGGGGACGTGTACAAGGTCGTTCATGAAAAGAAGGACGACAAGGGCATCGTCCTGAAGGACAACAAGGGCAAGCCGCTGACCTATGAAACCTTTCACCGTCTGTACAAGCTCGACAAGAACGAGTTGATCGCGAAGGGCCTGGCGAATCGAGGTGAGATGGCCCGGGCGGCAACCGCCGACGAAGTCGTTCGCCTGGAAGTGGAAGCGCAACGACGGATTCGCGGCTGGAAGGGGGGGACGTTCGCACAGGGGGCGGACCTGCACGTGGACCCGGTGCCATTGATGTATGCGAATCACGACTACAAACCGGGAGCAACGGCACCGGAAATGCCGAACTTGATCGTGGGCCGTAAGAACGATCGCCTGGCCCGGGCCTGGGATTTCGCCGCGCGCTCGGCAGCCGTGGTGGCCAAGACGTCGAACCTGATTTCACTCGACGTGGAAGTGCAGTTCCTGAACTGGCAGGAGGCGGCCGAAGACATCGAGGAACTCAGCAGGATTGTCGATCTCGCGAGTTCGCTGCCCAAGAAGGTGCAGGACCTCGACCCGATCGATTTCACCGGCAGCGCGGTCATCCAGGCGAACATCCAGGCAATTACGGTGCGTGCCCAGCTCAACGAGGCGAAGCACAATCACGCGTTGGCCCTGGCGGGTTTGGAACGCGCGACTGCCGGCGGGTTCAGCATCTATCCGGTGCCCCAGCCGCCCACGAAGTAACGGAGTTTTCCCCCGACCCTTGCCTTCATAAGGACCCCACATGATCTGTAGGATTTTGCCAGGAATCGCACTGCTCGGCATCGCGCTCGGCTTCGCGCCCGGCGCGTTTGCCCAGCAGGTCAAGGACGCGCCGCTTCGCGTCGGTATGGCCAAGACCTTTTTCAACGACGTTCCCGAAGTGCTCATCGGTATCGCCACCGAACCGTTTCCAAAATTGATGAAGCAGACCACCGGCCTCGAAGGCGTGCTCACGACTTCCGACGGTGCGTTCGAAGTCGCCCGAAAGCTGAACGCCAACGAGCTGCAGATCGGCGTTTTCCACGGCCACGAACTCGCGTGGGCGCAGAAGAAGTACCCGAATCTGACGCCGCTCATGATCGTTACGAACAAACTGCACGATGTCCGCGTCTATATCATCGTGCCAGCGAAAAGCAGTGTGAAGTCAATGGCTGACTTGCGCGGCAAGAACTTCGACCTGCCCCTTGGCAGCAAGGAGCACACCGTCGTTTACGTCAACAAACATGGATGCAACAATAACCTGTCCAAGATCGACGCCTACTTCGGCAAAGTGACGCGTGCGAAGAACCCGAACGTCGCACTCGACAGCCTTTGCTCGTGCGACTGCGGTGCACTTGCCGTGGACTCAATCGCGCTGGACTACTACAAGTCGATCAACGGGCCGCGCTTCGACAGGAACCTGCGCGTGTTGCAGGAGTCGGACCCGTTCCCGCAACCGGTGCTCGCGTATATTCCGGGCAAGGTATCGGGCGCCACGATCGAGCAATTCCGCAAGGGCTTGCTCACCGCGCACGAGCTGCCGACGGGCCGGGAGATGATGGATATGTGGAAGATCGACCGCTTCAACGACGTGCCGGCCACCTATGGCAAGAGCCTGGCCGACGTGCTGAAGCGCTTTCCGCTGCCGGAACCGACCAAGGTGTCGGCGCGTTAGGCGAGCCGTGCCGCGCAAGCGGGCGGGTTATGAACAAAACATCGAGCCTGAGGCGGCAACGCGTCAGGCTCTTTCTGTTGGCGAGGTTATTTCTTTTTTAGCAGCGCCGCCAGTTTGGCTTTTCGCTCCACTTCGAGCTTTTGCTTCTTCTGCTGCTTGCGGACGTGAACTCTACGAAGCTTCATATTGCACCTTTCTGTGGTTGGCCTTATCCCAGCGAGCATCCGTGTAGTCTATACACCAAGTGGGAGAAGACGACCACCTGACTTCTAATCTCCTCCTCGGACATGCATTTGCCAATAAGCAAAATAGCGACATTGCGGCATTGCGCCTCCGATGATTGCTGATTCGTTGTGACAACAAGTTCAGGCATCGGCTGGCCATCCGCTACACCGGCATGTTTATGTCAGCCGCTTCCTCGCGAGTGCCAGGGCCCCGTGGATGACGACTTCCTCCCCGAGGGCTGCAGGCACGATGTCGTAGCATTCAGCGAATGGTCCAAAAACGCGTTCCGCTACCATGCGTCGCAGCGGCTCAAATAATGTGGCCCCCATCAGGGAAACGCCGCCGCCGACCACGATTCGCCTCGGACACAGCAATGTGATCACCTGGACAATTCCGTCGGCAAGGGCGCCCCAGGCCTGCGTCAGAATATGCATGGGCAACTTTTCACCATTCTCCGCGGCCGTGCAGACGAGTTGTGCGGAAAGGTGTTCTCGCTTGCCGTCGGCCAATCCAAAGAGGATGGGACAGTGTAGCCTGATATATTCGAATCGCTTTCTTGCCTCCTCTCCAATTGCCCAACCTGACGCCAATTCCTCCAGCGGTACACCTTTTGGTTCCTGATGTCTTTCCGTGCGGAAATAGAGGTGCCCAATCTCCGCCGCGCCGCGGCCGCAGCCGCGATAGATTTCGCCGTTGATGATGAGGCCGCCGCCGATGCCGGAGCCGATGGTGATGTAGAAGATCGGCGACAATCCCTCGCCGGCGCCGAAAAGCGCCTCCGCGAAGCCGGCGACGTCGGCGTCGTTGCCGAGCACCGCCGGCAGGCCGACGATTTGCTCGATCCAGTCGGCGAGCGCGAAGCCGTCCCAGCCCTGGATTTGATGGGACTTGATGACGGAGCGCGTGGCATCATCGACGGGCCCGCCGAAGCCGATGCCGACGCCGCGCAGATTGTCGCGCTGCAGGTTGGCACTGGCGAGAAGCTGCGGAATAGCCTGGTCGATCTGCCTGCGAATGCCCTCGGCGCCATCGGTGGGTACGACCGTCCCGCGCCAGAGGCAGCGGATCGATCCGTCGCCGTTGCCGATGCCGAGCTGTAGCTTGGTGCCGCCGATTTCGATGCCGAGATACATGCGGAGATTTTACGAATTGGGAATTTACCATTAGCAATCGACCATCAGCAATTTACACTTGGAATGCGCTACAACAAACGTATCGCGCAGACAGGCGTCGTCATCGTCCGCTCGGCGGTTTAGCGTACAGGTTCGTGGTAGAGGAGAAAATCATGTCCCAGGTATCCTGGTCGCGGCGCGACCTCTTGAAAGTCGGCGGCCTCGGCGCGCTTGGCGCGGCGCTGGCCAACCTCGCGCCGGCGCAGCAGCCGAAGGAGTTGCCGAAACGGCGGCCTGCGGAAGAGGTCAATGGGCCGCCGGTTGTGTCGGCGCGGGCCTGGGCTATTTTCGACGGGCGAACCGGGCGACGGCTTTTCGGCCACAACGACGCGACCGCCATGCCGATGGCGAGCACCACCAAGATCATGACCGCCTGGCTGGTGCTGCGCCTGGCTGCCGACGAACCAAAGATGCTTGACGAGATGATGACCATTTCGGAGCAAGCGGCGCGCACCACCGGGTCGTCGGCTCGCATCCGCACCGGCGATCGGCTTGCGGTGCGCGAGATGCTGTACGGATTGCTGCTGCCGTCGGGGAACGACGCCGCGGTCGCGATTGCGCAGCATTTCGGCGAGCGCTTCCGTGATCGCAACGCCAAGAACCCGCCGACGCCGCTCGCGTCTTTCATCGCCGAGATGAATCGGCAGGCGGGCCGACTGATGCTGCGCGAGACGCGCTATCTTGACCCGCATGGCCTGGGACGCAATGAGACCAGCGCTCGCGATCTCACCGCGCTCGCCTACAACGCCATGCAAAATGCGACGTTTCGGCAATATGTGCAAACACGCCGCCGCCAGACCAACATTCTCGACGCGAAGGGGGAACGCCGAGCCGTCACGTGGGACAATACCAACAAGCTGCTCGACATCGAAGGCTACGACGGCATCAAGACTGGTACCACCACCGCGGCCGGCTCGTGCCTCGTTGGCAGCGGCCGGCGCGGCGAGGATCACCTGCTCGTGACCGTGCTCGGCGCCACGTCCAACGACAGCCGCTATGCTGATACGCGCAACCTCTTCCGCTGGGCCTGGCGCGAACGGGCCGCCCGGAAGGCGGAAGGATGAAGGCGGAAGGATGAAAGAGGTGTTTGTGTTGCTCATCCTTCATCCTTCCGCCTTCATCCTTTATTCTCCAGTGAATACAATGCGCTGCAAATGGAGGATGGCCAATGTCCGCGAAGTACAAAGAACTGACTGATTTCCTGGTCGAGCTTGGCATCGAGAAGGTGCCGCACACCGAGAAGACGTATCTCGGGCATCTCGTCAACGTCTATCGGCTCATGGAGTCCGAAGGCTGCACCGACGAATTGTGCCGGGCGGGCATGTTTCACTCGATCTACGGCACTCAGCAATTTCAAGGATTCAAACTGGGGCTCGAAGATCGCGCGAAGGTTCGCAAGCTGATCGGCGAGCGCGCGGAGAAACTGGCGTACCTCAACTGCGCGATGCAGCGCGAGACGTTTGACGAAGCTGCCAACGGCAACGGCGAAACCTATCACTTCACCGATCGCATCAGCGGCGAAGGCGTGGACCTGTCGCGGACTGACTTCGACGATCTGTGCCGGGTGCACCTATTCGACTGGATCGAACAAGTGCCGCGCTCACGCTATGGCTGGGGCTATCGCCGGGCCGCATATCGCCGGATGGCGGAACGGCTCGGCGGCAACGCGCTCATGGCGTATGACCGCGCATTTGCGAGCGAGCCGAAGTGACCGCTACTTGCCTTTGTTCTTCGCCTTCTGCAACAACTTGAGCACGCTCGGATTGTTGGGCGATAGCTGCAGCGCGGCCTCGAAGGAACGCTGGGCGTTGCCCCACATCATGTTGTCCAGGTATTGCTGCCCTTGCTGCACGTCGAGGTTGAACTGATTGCGCTTCCAACCGGCGTGCGCATCGGTGTTCTTGGGCTGCAGCTTGATCGCCTCGGTAAACGCCTTGACAGCGTCGGCGTACTTCATGTCTTTCTCGGCGTCGGCGCCGCGCTTCATCGCGTCATTGAAACCCTTGTTCGGATCAACCGGCGGCGGAGGCGGCGTCTTCTTCGTTTTCATCGAATCCTGCAACAACTGCCGGGCCTGCGCCAGTTGCTGCGTCGCCTTCTGATCGTTGGGCATGTATTTGAGCGCGTTGCCGAATGAGGTCACGGCGTCCTGGTAGCGTTTCAGGGACATGGCATTCGCGCCCGCCGTTATGGCCTTTTGATAGTTGATCTCGGCCTGGACCTGAGCGAACGCCTGCTGGGCTTGCTTGAGTTGTGACCGCGCATCGACGTTGGCCGGGTCAAGCTTGATGGCGTCGCTGAACGCCTTGACTGCGACATCGAATTTCTTCTGCGTCATCGCCTTCTCACCGGCGTCCATCGCCAGCTTGAAGCCGGCCGCCGACTTGGCCAGCGTGTCGAGCCCAAGCTGGGCCTGCTTGGCGTACTGGCTCGCCTTGGTGTCGTTAGGCATCAACTTGAGCGCGTCCTGGAACGAAGCCAGCGCCGCCTTGTAGTCTTTGCCGACGAGCGACTTCTCGCCCGCCTTCATCGCAGCCTGGTAGTCGGCTAGCAGCTTCTTGGAATCGGCCGCCGTCCTACGAGCGGACGCAATGTCCTGGAGCCCCTGCACGACGGCCGGATTGTTCGGATCGAGCATACTCGCGGAGCGCAATGCCTTCTCGGCGGCATCATAGTTCTTCGCCATGAGCGCGGACTGGCTGTCTGCCAGGAATTGTGCGAGCAGCGCCGACTTCTTCTTGTCCGCATCCGATTTCTGCTGGGAGGCGAGATAATCAGCCCGGGCAGATTGCACTGTCTTGAGGCCCGTGCGCACCGCGTCGGTGTCGAAGAGTTTTCCCGCTTCCTGATACTTGGCCTGAGCGTCGTCAAACTTTTTCGCCTTGAGCGCTTCCTGTGCCGCGAGCAACGCCGACTGATACTTTGCGTCCTTGCCCCTGGCTTCTTCTTCCAGCTTCTTGCGGCGTTCACTGTCGGCGGCGAGCTTTTCGGCAAGCCCGGGATTCGATTGCTCCGCCTTGCGCTGCACCACGATGTTGAGATAAAGGTTGACGTCATCGCGCTGCTTCGCCGTCTGCGCGAGTTGCTGGGCTCCCTGGAAGGCTGCCAGGGCGGCGTCATAATCCTTCTTCGCCATCAACTCCTGCCCCTTCTTGATGCCCGCCTTGTACAGGTTGACATCGCGCTCCGTCTGTGCCGAACGCAACTTGTCGAGATCCGCCTGCGTTTTCACCTTCTCGGCTTCGAGCGCGATCTTGGCGTCGGCGAGTTGCTTGTCGCGGGTCTGACGCAGCGCGGTCTCGCGGGCCAGCGTGAACTGCGTGGCGCGGAGCTGCTCGGCTTTCTGGGCCTGCAGCTTGGCCTGGGCGAACGCCTGCGGATCGATCGGCGGCACGATCGCGCCCGGCGGCGCGATGTTGCTCGCTGACTGAAACAGGCTGACGGAGATGCCGAAATTCTTGGTCTGCAGCGAGACCTGGGCCTGCTTGATGAGCGTCTTGCGAGCGTCGAAGCGGAAGTTGACGTGCGCCGTCTGCTGCGCCGGCGTCCGCGCCTTGGCCTCGGCAATGGCGCGCTGGCGCGCCAACTCGGCAGCCTGGGCCATGGCAATCTGGCGTTGGCGGGCGGCCACGAGCGCCGCTTGCTCGGCTTCCCACTGACGTCGGCGTGCAATCTCGGCGTCCTGGTTGCGTGCCTGCACCGTCGCGACGAGCAGATTCACTTGCGCCTGCACGCTATTCGGATAGACCTGCAGCGCTCGCGTGAAGTCGTCGATGGCTTTGCGGTATTCGTTGTTGGTCATGTGGAACTGGCCTAGGTCCATCAGGCGGAAGAACTCGACACGCTGCTGCTGGGCATAATAGGCGGCACGCTCGGCCGGGCTCATCATCGTGATCTGGGCCAGCTCGGGCAGACGGAGCTTCAGCTCGTACCAGTTCTGCACGTTGATGGTGGCAGAACCGTTGAGCGTGCCCATCTCGGTGTCGATGAGGTACGTGTTCACGTCGAAGCTGGTCGTCTCGATGCAGTTGCCGAAGACGAAGTAGCGGACGCCGATGGCGCGGGCAAGCCAGCGACGCGCGATCGGATCGACCAGAACGTCGTTCATGGTCAACCCCATCCGGCCCATGTACCAGTAGAGCACGGACGGATCGACGACATCGTAGCCGTACCAGGTGAAGTACGGGCCGAGATTGGTCGGTGTCCACCAGTTCAAGGCCGGCGGCACGACAGCTGGCTTGCCAACTACCATGAAGGGCAACACGGCGAGGCGCGGCCGAACGATCTGGCCGGGAGGCAGCGACACGACCGGTGCGAGCGGCGTGACGCGTTCCAGGCGGGCGCGCACTTCGAGGTTGTCGGGAGCGAGCTGCAGGGCGAATTCGAACTGCTGCCGGGCCTCAAGGTAGCGGTTGTTGGCGAAGAGGAAATCGCCGATCTCGATCGCGGCGTACAGGAGGCGATTGCGTTGCTGCAAAGCAAGCGGATCCTGCGGCGGGGCAGCGATCGCGTCGGGAGCCGGCGCGACGTTGGCGAAGTTCTGGGCGTTGGCGTTGACGAACTGGGGGGCCGGAACGTTGAGCTGCGGAGCAGGGGCCTTGGCGTCCATGGCCGGCAGCTTGGCGTCGGCCTGGACGACCGCGGGTTGCACGGCGCCCTGGTTAGGATCCGCTTTCAGGTTCGCGTCGTCGGCTCGCATCAGTTGCCTGGCGAGGTCCTTCATCTGATCGAGCGCTTCATCCATCGTCGCGGTGGTGATCTTGCCGGTCTGCACGACCAGACCCGTTTCGACATCGATGAGGCGAGCGCGGACGCTGACGCCGATGAGCCGCGACACGCTGCCGACGACCAGATAGCGGACGTTGGCGAGCTTGCCGATCTTTTTCTGCTGGGCCGCGTCATCGGGGATTCCGGCCTGGAAATTAAGTTCCTGCAGCACCTTCTTGAGCTGGCCGCGTTCGACGAGATCGTATTTCGGCTGCAACAGTGGGAACAATTCGTCCGCCAGCACCGCCCCGGCGTTGGCAAGGCCCACATCGTTGCGGACTTCGAAATCGATCACGCTGACCGTGTCTCGCCGCTTCTGCAGGGCAAGCGTGCAATCGTCGATGTCCTGGCGAATTTGCAGCGTGTCCCAGGCAGCCTTCGCCTCGTTGAGGGCGGCCAGCGCGTCGTTGAGCCGTTGCGGATCGGTCCGCAGTTCATTCGCCTTCTTGCGCAGCGCGTCGTATTGATCGAGTTTGGCACGCACGTCTTCGTGAGTCTTCTTTAAGTCGGCATCGTCGCGGATCAGGAGCGCCTGTTCGATCGCAAGGGCGGCAGCGCGCAGGTTCTTCTCCTCCAGCGCGACGTCCGCTTCCTTGCGAAAACGGGTGAAGCGCGCATCGTCCTTCTCGCCGTTCTCGGCGGCCTTCACTGCCTCGGCCTGCAGGCGCAGCGCGACCAGCTGGTCGGCGTCGTCGCCGCCGCCGAATTCCTTGAGCGCATCCGCCGCGAGCTTGGCGGCGTCGTCGGCCTTGCCATCGTTGAGGACCGTTTCGATGTCCTTGGCAGTGTTCTTTGCGACAAGATCCTGCTGAACGCGTCCCTTGAGGTCGGCGATTTGCGATTTGACGAACTCGTTGTCATCGAGCTCTTGCGCGGACTCGAACTTGGCCAGCGCGGCCTTCCAGTCGCGCGCCGCCATGGCCGTCAAACCTTCGGAGACGGCCGTCTCATAAGCCTCGTTCGTCTGCGGCGCCTGGGCGGCGGGCTTCTTCGACGGCGTTTCCGGCTTGTCCTTCGGCGGCGCGACCACCACCTTGTCTTTCGGCGGCACCACCTTCACGACGGGATCGATGACGGCACTCTTTTTGTCTTCTTCAGCATTTTGCGGTGCGTTACGCCGACAGCCCAGGAAGAGCACGGAAAGGAGGAGAAAGACGGAAGAGATGGCGAAAACCCGTCGCATGGTGCGACCTCCTTGAAGCGGTTGCGTAGAACGGAACGCCGTTGCAGCCCGTATTCTAGACGGCGGCAACGGCGCGTACAAGCAAAACGCTGATGCAGGAGGAACTTGCGCTGCCGTATACTGACATTGACATCTTCCTCGCGTCGCGGAGGTTTTCCCATGCGCTGGGTCGACGAATTCAAGGCTTTCATTCAACGCGGCAATGTCATCGACATGGCCGTCGGCGTCATCATGGGGACCGCGTTCGGCAAGATCGTTTCGTCCCTGGTCGGTGACGTCATCATGCCGGTGGTCGGCATTCTGACTCGCGGCGTCAATGTCGCCGGCCTCAGCTACACCTTCCAGGACGCGCAGCTCAAATACGGCGCTTTCTTGCAGGCGATCATCGACTTCTTGATTATCGCCATTTGCGTGTTCCTGATCGTCAAGGCGATCAATGCGCTCCACGTGCAAAAGGTGCTGGCCGGTCCCGAAAAGCCGGCGGAGCTGACGTTGCAAGAGAAGCTGCTGACCGAAATCCGCGATCTGCTGAAGGCGCAGCAGCCGCCGAGTCCTGGCGTGACGCCGTCCGAACCGGAACGCCCTGTTTAGCAAAGGAGAATGACATGCCGACCGTGAAACTGGTGGACGAGAATACGACGGACCCGAAAGTCCGCGCCATCTTCGACGACATCAAGGCGACCAAGAAGATCGAGCGCATTCCCGTCATCTGGCGCGCGCTCGCCGCCAATCCGGATCATCTGGAGCTGTGCTGGAACCAGAACAAGGCGATCATGAAGCCCGGCAAGCTCGACATGATGACCAAGGAGATCATCGCCGCGGCCGTGTCAATCACGAATGGCTGCGATTACTGCATCAACTCGCACCTGGCCGCAGCGCAGAAATTCGGCCTCGACGCGGAAGGGATGCGCGAGGTGCTGGCGGTGGTGGGACTGTACAACCAGTTCAACAAGCTGGTGTTCGGACTGCAGGTCGAGCCGGACGTATTCCCGAAGGTGGAGTAAGCAGAACGCGGAGTGGAGGCACAGATCGCTGTAAAAAAAATCGAACGGTCGCAAGGAGTTCGGCTTCAAAATGCCATCGGAACACTAATCTTCACTAATCCACACTAATCGAATTCATAGGGCATTTTGATTAGTGCCGATTAGTGTTCCGATTGCATTTGCATTTCTGAGCATTGCTTCGGAGCCGCCATTCACCTTTTCACCCACATCGCCATGAACGCGTCCGCCGGCGTCGCCTCCAGCTTTGCTCGATCCTGGCATAGATCGAGGATCCCGCGCGCCTGCGGCGCAGGCAACCGCGTTGCCAGGTTCTCCGTGAATTTCTTCACCAGCAGCGGGATACCCTCCGCACGGCGGCGGCGATGACCGATAGGATACTCGACCTCGACCTTCGGCGTGGACGTGCCATCCTTGAAATAGACCTGCACCGCGTTAGAGATCGAACGCCTGTCGGGTTCCAGGTACTCGCGCGTGTAGCGCGGATCCTCGACGACCTGCATCCTGGCGCGCAGCGCATCGATGCGCGGATCGCTCGCTACCGCATCCTCGTAGTCATCTGCTGTCAATCGCCCGAAGATCAGCGGGACCGCCACGATGTATTGCAGCGAGTGGTCGCGGTCGGCGGGGTTGTGCAACGGGCCCGTTTTGCTGATGATGCGGATCGCCGACTCCTGCGTCGTCAGCTCGATGCGGTCGATCTGGTCAAGGCGGTCCTTGACCAGGGGGTGCAGCTTCATCGCACATTCGGTGGCCGTCTGCGCGTGGAATTCGGCCGGGAAGGAGATCTTGAACAGCACGTTCTCCATGACGTACGAGCCGTAGGCGCGCGGCACCTGCAACCGCTGACCCTTGAAGAGCACGTCGCAGAAGCCCCATTTCGGGACCGACAGGGCGCTCGGCAATCCTGGCTCGCCGTTCATGGCCAGGAGAGCAAGCCGCACCGCCCGGCTCGTCGCATCGCCGGCCGCCCACGACTTGCGCTGTCCCGCGTTCGGTGCATGCCGATAGGTGCGCAGGCTCTGGCCATCGATCCAGGCGTGCGAAAGCGCGTTGACAATTTGAGCGTGGCTGCCGCCGAGCAGGCGCGTCGCGACCGCGGTTGAGGCGACCTTGACAAGAACGACGTGATCGAGGCCGACGCGATTGAAGCTGTTCTGCAGCGCGAGCACCCCCTGGATCTCGTGAGCCTGGATCATGCCGGCCAGCACATCGCGCATGGTGACGCGTTTGCCGGCGCGCGCGAGGTAGTCCGCAACGGCGAGAATCGCGCCGAGGTTGTCGGACGGATGTCCCCATTCGGCGGCGAGCCAGGTGTCGTTAAAATCGAGCCAGCGGATGGTGCAGCCGATGTCGAAGGCGCCCTTGATCGGATCAAGCTCGAATGCGGTGCCAGGTACGCGCACGCCGCTGGGCACCATCGTGCCTGGCACGATCGGGCCGAGATGCTTGGCGCACGCCGGGTATTGCAAGGCCAGCATGGCGCAGCCGAGGCTGTCCATCAGGCAATAGCGCGCGGTCTCATAGGCTTCATCGCTGAACTTCGGCGCAGCGGTAACGTAGTCGGCAATCGCGACGAGCTCCGGATCGGGATCGGGGCGAACGTTGCTGTCGGTGGTGTGTGCGGACATCTTGTGCCTCCGTTCTGTGTTTCTGGTCCATTTTAGAGATCCTTCGTCCTCTCGTTCCCAAACGGAGAAACGGAGTTTGGGAACGAAGGCTTGCGAGTTCCTTTCTCATGGCTGCTTGACTTCGAGCGCTGCAACCACTGTAATGATGCCCATCGCCCTTGCTGTCAACTCGAGGAGAGACTCATGCGTTCTCGCTTGCTCGCGTTCCTCGTCATCGTCGCGTTGTTTCCGCTCGCCGCCCCCGCCCAGGGTACGAAGGAAAACCCGTATAAGAACGCCAAGGTCGGCGATTACGTCAGCTATCGCATGAGCACATCGGCCGGCGGGAAGGAATTCAATATCGACATCAAGCAAATTGTCACCGCGAAGGATGACAAAGAGGTATCCCTCAAGACCACGACCAGTTTCAACGGCAAAGAGCTGCCCGGCCAGACGACAAAGGTCGATTTGACGAAGCCCTTCGATCCTGCCTCATCTGTCCTCCAAGGCAAGAAAGGAACGTTCGAGAAGAAGGACGAGGGCAAGGAGAAAGTCAAGGTCGGTGACAAGGCCTACGATTGCACCTGGATCAGCGGCAAGGTCGTCGCCGAGTTCAAGGGGAACAAGCTCGAGTCGGACGTGAAATTCTGGGTTTCGAAATCGGTGCCGTTGTCGGGCCTGGTCAAGATGGAGATGAAGTCGGACTTCGCCAACGTCCGCATGGAACTCACCGGCTCGGGCAGCGAGAAATAACAGGAGAGACATCATGAATCGCATGGGATTCATCGTGCCGGTGTTGGCGCTCGCCGCCGTCGCCGGCTTGCAGGCAGGGGACAAGAAAGCCGACGAGAAATGGGTGCAGCTCTTCAACGGCAAGGACCTGACCGGTTGGAAGACGCATCCCGACGACAAGGCGAAGTGGGAGGTCAAGGACGGCGCCATCGTCGGTTCCGGCCCCGCCGGCCATCTTTTCAGCGAGCGCGGCGATTACGAGAACTTCCGCCTGAAGTTCGAGGTCAAGATCAACGATAAGGGAAACAGCGGCGAATATTTCCGCGCCAAGTTCGCCCGCGCCTTCCCGCCCGGCTATGAGGCCCAGATCAATTCCACGCACGGCGACAAGGTCCGTACCGGCAGCCTCTACGCCGACGGCCGGGACAAATATTCGGCCGAGGAAAAGAAGAAGATGCTGGTCTTCGATCAGCTCGTCAAGCCGGACACTTGGTTCACGCAAGAGGTGATCGCCGTCGGCAATCACATCATCATCAAGGTGAACGGCAAGACGACGGTCGACTTCGTCGACGAGAAGAATCGCCACACCAAAGGACATTTCGCGATCCAGCAACACGACCCGGGCAGCACGGTGGCGGTCCGCAAGGTCGAGGTGATCGAACTCCCAAGTAAAAAATAAAGAGGTAAAAGGAAAAAGGAGGCGGGCGACACGGTTTTGCCTTTCCCTTTTTCCTTTTTTTACTTTTGCCTTTTACCTTGATTTCGCCCCGCCCAAAAGCCAGTGGATAGGTTACACTAAAGGGAGTGGGGCGCATGATCGCGTTGCAATTCGGAGCCTGAGCCCACGGAACTGTGTCGATGAGCGTACAGTGCAGCATCTGCGGGAAAGTGTCGCAGGACCATGAGTTCTGCGATCACTGCAACTCTGATCTGGGCAAGACGGCCCAGAATCTGCCCCCGGAACGCTGCCCGCTTGGCTCCGACGTTTTGCCGCTGAGCCGCGAACAGCGCCACCTACTCCTCTCTCCCGAAGCAGCGCTGCTGGCACAATCCGACGGTCGGCTGCAACGCATTCACTGGATCTCCTCCTTGGACTGGCGCGAACGCGGCCCACAGATCGAACAGCGACTTGCCGCAACTCTGTCCTGCTTGCCGCCCGGCCGAGTCATCAATGATGCCCAGGGACACTGGCTGATCTACGACAGTGCCCCGGCGGCCGCGCCGTTTTGGCAGCAACCGCGCCAACCTGAACCCATTGCCGAATTGCAACGCCTTTCCGCCGCCCTACATTCCATCATCCGCGCTCTCGACGAACTGCACCAGCAAGGCCTTGTCTGGCTCAACTTCAACCCTCACGCCATCGAGGACATCGGCCCCGCACGCGACTCCGCCGACTGGCGCAGCGTGCGCCTGACCAACCTCGACATCGAACTGTTCCCATGCCGTGCGATGCCGGAACGCGTGCGTGTTCATCCGCAATACGCGGCTCCCGAAATTGTGCAGTATCGAATCCACGACATTGGCCCACGCACCGATGTCTTTCATCTCGCGGCCTTCGCCTATTACTGGCTGGCCGGTCGATTGCCGGACGGCCTGCCTGGCAACGGCCTGGAGTCGTTCGATTTCGCGCTGCCGCCGCTGCGCACCTTCGCGCCGCAACTCATCGAGGGCATCGCTCCTGTCGTGACGCGCGGCCTGTCGCTGGAGGCGAACGAACGTCATGAGACGCCGCAGGCGTTCGCGCATGCCATCGACACCGCGATCGTGAGTGCGGTGCGCCGGCGCTCCTTCGCCGGCAGCTTGCGCTGGGACACCGGGAGTCAGACTCGCACCGGCCAGGCCAAGCTCGAGTTGCGGCGGACCAACGAAGATTCCACGCTCATCAAGGTCGATGACCGGTCGGCCCTCGTCGTTGTCGCGGACGGCGTCTCGACGTGCGATGTCGGATCTGGCGGACTGGCGAGCATGATGACCACCATCATGATCGAGAACGCCCTTGGCGAGAATTGCACGCACACCTCGTTCCCCGATTTGCTCACTTCGGCGACCGAGCGCGGCTCGATCGGGCTGCTCGAATGGGCGCTCGCGCATGATTGCCGGGCCGATCTGGAAGCCGGCAAGGACTTGATGGGGACCACGCTGACTGTGGGCTGGCTGAGCGGCCGAGAGTTGAGCCTGGGCAATCTCGGCGACAGCCGGGCTTACTTGATCACGTCCGATTACATCGAGCAATTGACCGTCGATGGCGATCTTGCGTCCGACTTGCTCGCGCATGGCGCGACGCCGGAAGAGGTCCGTGAGCTCGGCGCCATGTCGCGGGCCCTGCGCGAATGCGTGGGGGGCTGCGTCAAGACCGACGATGGCCACCTCGACATTCTGCGCGAAAGCTGTCGGCCAAGAATATCACGCTGGCCGCTCGTCCCGGGAGACGTGCTCGTGTTGTGCACGGACGGCCTGGTCGAGGAGGGCTACTTCCTCGAACCTGCCGCGGTCGGCGATATTGTCCGCGCCAACATGCAGCGTCCGGCATCGGAGCTGGCGTTGATGCTGGTCGAAGCCGCCGATGCGTTGCAGCGCGTACCGTCGATCATTGAACCCGATGGATTCGGCGACAATATTTCTTGCGTGGTGGTTAAGATATTGGAGTGAAGCCACCTATAGCATTCCCACGCAGAGCGTGGGAACGAGAAGGCAATACGCAATGCCTGACGCGTTCCTGATGCGCTGGAAGCTCGATCGGCCGTATCTCGAAGCGGATACGCCGGGCGATGTCTACGCGCTCTTGACGATCGAACCCAACCCAGCGGTGCTGGGCGGGGCTCCCGCGACCATTCCGACGCATCTGATCCTGCTCGTCGACGTCTCCGAATCGATGGACGTGCTGGTGCGGCGCGACCCCAATGCCCAGAAAGTCGGCGCCACCTCGGCCGAGGGAAAAGCGGCGCATCGCGTCGTATCCGAGGTACCAAGCCGGCGCGAGATGGCAGTCGATGTCGTCCAGAAAATGGTCGAACGGCTGCACGGCGACGACCTTTTGACGCTGATCGCCTTCGATGACAAGCCGCACGTGCTCGCTCGCGCCCTCAGCCCCAACGACATGGATAGCGTGTGGGCCGCCATCCAGGAGCTCGGCTCGGTCGGTGGCGGCGGCACGGCGCTGGGCAACGCTTTCCAGTCGGTCCGCGACATTCTCTCTTCCATCAACGATTCCCCGCGCACGCGCAAGCTCGTCCTGTTGACCGATGGCGAGGATCAGGAGCCGGACGGCGCTCTCGCCGCGGCCAAATCGGTCGGCTGGGACTTCAAGCTGCCGATCGTTGCCTTCGGCACCGGCGAATGCAAGGTCGCGTTCCTCACCGACCTGGCCAAGACCAGCCTCGCCGGCGCGTTCAACCATATTCGCGATGAGTCCGCCGCCCAGCAGCTGTTCGGCCAGACCGTGAAGAGCCAGAAGAACATTCAGGCGACCAACGTGCAACTGCAACTCTGGCTCTCGCCTGACTTGCAGGTGCGCGAACTGTATCGCACCAAGCCCGAGATCCTTTTCGTCGGCGATTTGCAGCCCGACGGCAATCATCAGGTGACGCTACGGCTCGAGCAGATGGAGCGGGGCAGGGCGTACGAATTCCTCTTCCGCTGCAGCTTGCCGGGACGTCCCGCGAATCAGCGCTTCCGCATCGCCAAGGCGACGTTGACCTGCGATGTGCCGAGCATGAACAAGGTCGGCGAAAAACTGGAGACGAACATCGTCGTCGAGTCGACCGCCGACACCGCCCGCGCCGCCGAGCGCTCCGGCGACGTCCGCAAGGTCCTGGCCCGCGCCGAGGTCCAGCGGCAGGTGCTGTTCCTGCAGGGCAAGATTGATTTGCTGAAGACGGGTGGCACGCAGCGCGACCGCGAAATCGTTGCTCGGCTACTCGAAGCCCTGATCAAGAAATTCGAGGACTTCGGCGACCAAGCCACTGCGAACCAGTATCGCGCCATGAAGGACGAGTTCATTCAAAAGGGCACGATCTCGCAAGAGATGCTGAATCGCTCGCTGGCCGCTTCGTCGCGGGCGGAAGAGATCGTGATGGCCCAGGATATTGATTTTTGAGCCGGCGGGGGCAGCGTAGAGCACTCGCTCCGCGAGTGCGGCCGAACTCGCGGAGCGAGTTCGCTACTCTGGCCGCCAGCGGTGGGGAAGCCCATGGCCGATTGCAGCATCTGTGGCGAAAAGATTCCGGAGGGAAGCCGAACCTGTCCGGTGTGCGGCTCGAGCGCGGACGACTTCTTCCCCAGCGCCACGATGTTGAAGCTGGAACCCACGAGTCCCGCCCCGGCCGCGCCTCCAGGTGGTAGTGTCTGTCCCGCGTGCGCGAAAACGTACGGCCCCGAACATACCGATACCTATTGCACGTGTGGCACCGAGCTCATCATGTCGGAATCGGAACCTATCCCGATGGCGCCCATCGTGGATGAAATTCCGATGGCGCCGATGCTCGATGAAATCCCGATGGCGCCGTTCGTGGAAGAAGAAGTGCCGATGGCGCCGATCCTCGAAGACGAGCCGGTCGAGGAACACGTCGACACCGCCGTGAAGCTGCGTTCAGTCAAACCGCCACCTGGCACACCATGCCTGGTGCTGTACGGCCCCGATCGCCAGCCGCTGCAGTACTTCCCGCTGACCAAGGATGCGACGATGATCGGTCGGCTCGACGCGGTGGCAGGGAATTTTCCCGATATCGACCTCGACGCCTGGTTCGACCGTGCCACCATCCGCAAGATCTCACGCCAGCACGCCCTCATCCTGCGCACCCGCGCCAGCGCTTCCTTCGCTTTGCGGCCCCTGGTGGGCAACACCGGCACGCAACTCGAAAGGAACATGATCCAGCCGATGCAGGACTATCCGTTGGCTCCCGGACATCGCATCATCCTCGGCGGCGTCATCCGCTTCAAGTTCGAGATTTCCTGAACGATTCGCCCGCGCGTCAGGTCCATGTTTCACCAGGGAGGAGTTTTTCATGGCGTTCAATGCGGCCTCGTTCAAGGCCAACCCTATCACCTATCTCGGCCAGAAGCAGTTCATTACCCCCGGCACCACCGGATCGCTGACCAGCACGGATATCACCGGCTCCGCCCAGCTCCCCGGCTCGGATATGGAGGTCAAGACCGTCAGCAATCAGACATCGCTCAAGTACTTCAGCGTCGCCGACGGCAACGCGTATGTCGCAACCATGGCCGATTCGAGCGGTGACTTTCGCGCCTACTGGCTCCCCTGGCGCAGCGGCTACGCCTTCAAGATGACGCTCGGCAGCACCGTCGACGTCTTCATCACCGCCAAGATGAATAGCTGCGGCATAATCATCGGCGGCCCCGAGGCGACTCCCACCGTCATCCACGCCAATACCGAAAACGTCACCGTCCCTGTCTTCGACAAGAACGCCGACATCGCGACGGCGATGCAGCAGGCGCGCTCGATCCAGACCTCCGAATACAAGCTCGCCTATGGCAACCTCGCTGCCCAGGCCATCCGCGCCGACTACTTCGGCACCGGCAAGTCCAACGTCGGCGTCATCGATCCGGAGTTCTATCTCACCGACAAGCTCACCAGCATGAGCGTCTTCGGCATCCGCGCCAGCGGCACGTGGACCTTCTACGCCAACCTGCACACGGCCGGCAAGCAAGGCATCACCATGGAAATCTGGCCCACGCAACCAAAGACGCTGCCGCGAGTGTGACGCGCGTGGATTCTTGTGCTCCGCGCTGGATATGCTAACGTGAGTAGAGAGGGAATTGAGGACCACCTCTTGCATGCCCACCAAGCTCGTCAGCACCCTGAATGCGCAATCCTTCATCTGGCACCAGCGTCCCTATGTGCGCGCCGAGGTTCCCACTGGCGATAACCGCGGCAAGGTCTTCACCGTCGCTCAGCCGCTTGCGCAGCGTTACGAGATCAGCAACTTTTTCGCCTCGGGCGGCATGGGCTTGCTGCTGGAGGGGCTTGATGTGCGCACCCAGTGCCGGGTGCTGATCAAGACGAACCTGTTCTACGATGTGATCCCCTATGCCCGGGTGCGCGATCAGGAAGGCTTCACGAACCAGCTTCGCTTGCCGCGCAAGACGCTGGAGATGGAGCGACGCATCCTCGTGCTGCTGCGTAATGCCGGCTGCAACGCGGTGCCGCATCCGAACGATTTTGTGTATGACGCCAATCCGCAGCTCGAGGGGCCTTATGTAACGGAGGATCGCAAGGAGTGGACCTACGCCGACCGCGACATGCTCGATACCGAGCCGTACCTGGTGATGGAAGCAGTCGAGGGACAATCGCTGGGGCAAATTCTGTCACGGGCGCCGGGCCGTCGGCTCTCGGAGGCCCGCGCGCTGCGAATCATGTGCCAGGTCGCGGACGTGTTCCATGTGCTCCATGAGCCGAAACCAATGAAGGCGGGCATGACGTGGCAGCTCATCTATCAGGACCTCAAGCCGTCGAACCTGCTGATCTCGTCGCAGGATCGCGTCACGGTGATCGACCTTGGCGGCTGCCAATTGCTCAATCTCGACAGCGGCCAGAAGCTTCTGCCCGGCGCCGCGACGGCGGGATACTGTCCGCCGGAGTGTGAACAGCCCTACAACCTGCTCACGCCCGCTGCCGACGTCTACACGATTGGGGCCAACCTCTTCGAACTGCTGACCGGCAAGAGCCCGCTGGAGTTTCTGCCCCCCGCGCTCGGCGCGAATCAGCCGCGTCCGGCCCAGTTCGATCTCAAGCTACTGAACGACCGGCCGACGCTGCGCGACCTGATCGAACGCTGCCTCGATGCGGATCCGACGAGACGTTTTCCGGATGCGCGGTCGTTGCACAAAGCGATGAGCACGATCCTGCGCGGAATGTAGTTCATCATCGATTCTCCCCGGAATCTTTACCCGATCTTAACCTCTTCTCGTATTGATTTCTTCGCCACTCACCGAGGAAACCATGGATCGCTGGATCATTCAATCTGCCGGCAGTGTCGGCCAGTCCTATTCGCTCGACCAGCTTCAAACGATGGTCTCGGGCGGATTGCTCAAGCCGACGGAATTGATCGTGAAAGAAGGGGAGAGCGAGCCGGTTCCCGTCGGCACGGTTTTGGAATCGGTTTATGGGAACGACCCGATTGTGCCGCAGGACACGGCAAGTATCGCCACCCCGCGCCGATCCATGGTCCGATGGTTGGTCTTGGGCGTCGCGATCCTGCTGGCAGGCGGTGGTGCCGCGGCCATCTTCTATGCCACACGTGAAGCTGATCCAACGGCCGACATGCCGGATTGGTTTGATCCTGCCTACCGCGTTCAGAAGAAGCGCGGCATCATCTTTCCGTCACAGTCGGGAGACAAGGCCAGATACGACGGCAGAGTCGCCGGTCCGCCGGGCAAGTACGACGACGAATGGCTCGACAAGAACTTTACTCACTACATTGGCACCGAGAATGCTTATTATTGGTCCAGTCCAGGTCTGGCGTACACCTCGGCAGGAGGCAAACTAATGGCCGGCATCAAGGCAGTCGCTGGCCCGAAGATCGGCGGTCTGGTCCTCATTTGCGTGATCACCGAGGATGGCCGCCCCGAAAACATGTTCGTCGAGCAGGCTCGCTTGCACAAACGCAGCAAGGGGCCGCCCAAGATCGACAAGTGATATTGCTCACTTGCCCAGGATGCGATCCCAGCGGGCCTTCTGAAATGCAACTTTCTCGGCGGGCGTCATGGTGGCAAAGTCTGGTTCGGCGACTGATTTTTTGCTGACAGTCTGCTTTTTCACGGGCAAGCTGATCGTCGTGCCGTTGCCCCCATAGCTCATGACGCCGGTCTGCAACGTCATGTCCTCCTCGAGCGTTCGCGCCGGTTTGATGCCGAGTTGCTGCAACACGCCGTGATACGCCTTCACCGCTTCATCGGGACTGATTTCACCCTCGGCGATCCAGCGCAGAAAGCGGACGAACGCGAGCTGATTCTCCGCGTTGTTGATCTTCCGCCCAAACAGCGCCACACGCGCGCCGTACTTCTTCGCCTCGGCCAACAGCTTGAACGCATCATACGTCGTGCCTGCCGACCCACCGAGAATGCCGACGACGAGGTGTGGGTCATAGCGGACGAGTTCCTCCATCGCCTTGGGGCCGTGATAGACCATCTTCAAAAAGATCGGCCGCCCTTTTGCGGTGACCCCGGCAAGCGTGCGGACGACGGCGTCATTGATGTAGTCGGGAAGCTTGCTCGCCTCGACCGATTCTGGGCAATTGGGATCGAAGATTTCCAGGAAGTGGCGAAATCCCTTGCGTTCCGCCTCGATGCGAAATTCCTTGTAGCGCTCGAGCGCTTCGCGATCGATGACGTTATCGTTCTGAAAAGTGATGCTGTAGAGCCCAAGATTGGCGCCGAGCTGACGTTCGCCATCCGCGCAGTCGAGATGGCCGCACTGGATGTGATCGAGCGTCGCCGTGCGGAAGGGCAGGGCAGGCTGGCCGGGACTACGACCGCCGCGCATGACGTGGACGTCCGTTGTGTCATTGGCCCGCGCCGCGGGCGTGACGTGGCTGCGATCGAAGATGCGTTTCTGGATATTGAGGATTTCGTTGGTATGCGCCGACATCAACATGATGTCGACGAGCCCCTGCGCGACGATCTGCTCGATCTGATCGCGATACTCCTGCAGCGTGCGATAGCGTGCCTCACCGGTATGCGCTTCGGGCGACCGCCCGGTGGCGCCGAGCCCCAGCGCCATGTCGGCGTCCTTGGCGTCGGCGATGATGAAATCCTTCGCGCCATGCGGATCGGCATGGATGCGTGCCAGTTTTTGATCGAGCGATTTCATGATTGCTTCTGCCACGCCGAGCGCGGAATAGCTCGTTGTGCCGGTTTGTTGAAGACATTGGTGTTCGCGATGGGCGACTTCGCCACACCGCCCGACAACCGCGCTTCGACTTGATCGATCGTGTCCCGGAGCACACGCGCCGAGTTCTGCAGGCCGAGTCGTTCCTTCGGCGACAGCGCAAGTTCGATCTGCTTGCGCACGCCCCCGCAGCCGACCTCGGTCGGCACCGACAGGCAGACGTCGCGAATGTCGTACGGTCCATTGATCAGCGAGCTCACGGGCAACACGCGCCGCGAATCGAGAGCGATCGCGTGCACGACCTCGCGAATCGATAGTCCCACAGCGAAGCCCGCGCCCCCTTTTTGCTTGATGACCTGGGCGCCGGCGCCTTTCGTCTGCGTGAAAACCTCGTTGCCGGTGTTGACATCGAAGCTGGGCCACTGATCGAGAGGCAAACCGTTGATGGTCGCGCTCGACCAGATCGGCACCATGCTGTCGCCGTGTTCGCCGAGGATGAGGGCGTTGACCTGCGTCGCCGGCGCGCTCAGGCGTTTGGCAAGATTGCTGCGAAAGCGGGTCGTATCAAGCACGGTCCCCAGGCCGATGACGCGTTGCCAGGGAAGGCCGGTACGCTTAACCGCGAGATGGGTCAGCACGTCGACCGGATTGCTGACGACCACGACATAGGTATTTTCTTTGATGCCAGCAGATTTCATCTGATCAAGGATGCCGACGAAGAGATCGACATTGCGATTGATGAGATCGAGTCGGCTTTCGTCCGGCTTGCGCCTCAGCCCCGCCGTGATGACAACGATGTTGCTGTTCGCGACATCTTTCATGTCGCCGGCGTAGATGCGCTGATCCGCGACGAGACTCGCGCCGTGCAAGAGGTCGAGCGCCTCGCCTTGTGCCTTGTCCGCATTGGCGTCGATCAGGCAGATGCTGCTGACCACACCGCCGCACTGCAAGGCGAATGCCGTCGAACTGCCGACCAGGCCGCCGCCGCCGATGATGCTAACTTTCATGGACAACCCCGTTCTGGCTGATCACACTTTCGTTTCGCTCAACGCCGCCATCACCTTCTCGGTCACGATGCGAACCAACTCGTCCATGTCTTTGACCTGCACCTTCGGCTTCTCATGCGTTTTGCACTCGCATGCATGCTCGTCAACATACGTCGTCGGCTCCTGCCCCGGACGCGGGAAGGCGTAATTCTCCGGCACAAAGTCGCTGTAGCCCTCATTGAAGACGCTGGGGCCGCACAGCTCGCAATCATTGATGTGCAGACGCGGATCGTCGATGCCGATGCGTTTCTTGAACTGCATCAGCTCGACGGTGTCCTGCTCGCTGAAGTAGTTGACGCGGCCCAATTGCTTGGCGAGCAACAGGATCTTGCAATACGCGTCGATGATCTCGGTGTTGAAATATGCCAGCTCGACCGACGTGCCCCACGACACGGTGCCGTGATTGGCGAGCAGGATCGTGTTGCAATCTTTGACGTATGGAACAATCGTGTTCGGCAACCGCTGATCGCCCGGCGTTGCATACTTCGCGATTGGCACCTCACCGAGGAACACCTCGACCTCCGGCAGCACGCACTTCGGAATCGCCTCATGGGCGACGGCAAACGCGGTCGCATACGGCGGATGGCAATGCACCACCGCGTTGATGTCGGGCCGATTCTTGTATACCGCAAGGTGGAGCAGAACTTCGCTGGTACGTTTGCGCATGCCCGCCAACTGCTTGCCCTCGTAGTCGACCTTGCAGATGTCTTCAGGCTTCAGAAAGCCCTTCGACACCATCGTCGGCGTGCAGAGGATTTCCTTATCGTTGAGCCGATAGGTGATATTCCCATCATTGGCGGCGGCGAAGCCCTTGGCATACAGTCGGCGGCCGATTTCGCAGATCTCTTGCTTGATCTTGTGTTCACTGACGTTCATGGTATCATCCCTTTTGCAACGCCGCGAGCGGCGGAATCATTTAACGTTGATCGTGTCCAAAATACATGCGTTGTACGCATCAATCGGTTTGCGATTCGGATGAAACGGCATCATCGCCTCGACTCCTTCGCTCACCCCAATCTTCTGTCCATAGCCGGCGGCCAGTTCGTCGAGGATCACGAGATCCTCGCCATCAGGGGCGGCGTTCGCCTTGAGCGCTCTCAGGCTGAACGGCACGCCGATGATCCAGCGGTAGCCGGTGATCGACGGATGGCAGCGCGACAGCGTTACGTTGCCAATGACTTCAGCGATGCGCATGGCCGTCGAGCTCCTTCAGTGCGTCGGGACATTTCGGCGAGCGAGACGTAATCGTTCGCAGCATCTGCCGCAGTTCGAAGTATGTAGGCCCCGGAATCTCGATGGCAAACAGATTCGCGCCGAGATTCTGCTGCACGCGCAACACTTGGGCGTTGTTGCAGACAGCGCCAGCGCGGATGCCCGCTATCTTGTTCGCGATGCAGCACGCCGTTGCCGGGTCGCTGCAGAACAGCACGGCACCTGGCTGCTTGCCAATCGCAAGCGCGAGCTGTCGCGCCGACGCATCGGCGTGCAGCGTCAACATGATCCCATCGCGTGCCAACGCCTGAATCGCTGCGGCCACCGCGCCGTCGGCCCTCTCCTGTGCGTACAACCAGGATCCAACCGCCGATCGCTTCATTTCCTTCGCCGCGTCCCACAGCACGCGAATGCCGCGCGATCGCAATTCATCGGCGGCAAGCGGCGTGATCACGGTTTTCGGGAGCAGCAACACCTCACGCTGCCCGGCCAGGTGCCGGCGCAGATCGTCCGCGCTCAGCAATCGCTTCGGCCAACACAACACGCTTTTCGGCGAGTCACTCATTGATCGCAGATTCCCATCACGAACCACCGCACCGGCGAATTCTTGCTTTTCATCAACTGCCGAGTGCCGGCGCCGTCATTGCAAACAAGGACACGGTCGCCAGCGCCAGCCCCAAGAGTATCGATAACGAGAATCGGTTCGCCATCCGGCTTGTAATCGACCGCCAACAATTGCGCGATCAACAGCTTCCAACCCGTCATGCTGGGATGCTTGATGGTCGCTGTCGCATGGCCAACGATAACGGCAGTTTGCATCGCAACCCCCCAATCACACGACCCGCATCGATCCCATCGTCGTCGAACGGCGGATGCGCGAAAACGTCAGCGGCGTCGTCACGCCTTCGCCCGTCGGCGTTGCGATCGAAAAGCTCAGGTACGCTTCGCCCAGGCCGGCAGTGCAGGGGCCGTTCTGCACGAAGATCGTCACGTCCATCTCGCGGCCCATGCGGGTGATCGTGTCCACGTTGCGCGAATGGATGATCGCGGTGTGCTTGTAGCCGTGCTCGTACTTCTTCGCTAAGGCAATGGCCGCATCGACATCCGCCGCCTTCACGAACGGCACGAATGGCATCATCTGCTCGTGATCGACGAATGGATGCAATTCTTCGGTTTCGCCGAACAGCAACTCGGTGTCGCCCGGCACGCTGACGCCAGCGTGCTTTGCCAGCACGGCTGCGTCCTGGCCGATCAGGTCCTTGTTGACGAACAGCTTGCCGCCTTCGCCCGTCGCGAACGCTGCCTTCGTCAGCTTCGCGATCTGCTCCGCGTTCAGGCGTACGGCCTTGTTGTTCGTCATCGCCTGCATCATCTCCTCGAACACCGACGCGACGACAAAGACTTCTTTCTCGGCGATGCAAAGCAGATTGTTGTCGTAGGCAGCGCCGTAGATGATCGACTTGGCCGCGTTGTCGAGGTCGGCGGTTTCATCGACGACGACCGGCGGATTGCCAGGACCAGCGACGATCGCGCGTTTCGGGCTACGCAGTGCCGCCCGGCCAACGGCCGGCCCGCCGGTGACACACAGTAATCGCACCTCGCGGTGATCGAAGATCGCCTGCGCACTTTCGAGCGTCGGTTGGCCGATGACGGTGATCAGCGAATCGATGCCGATCGCCTTGTGGATCGCTTGATTGAAAAGTTGCGTGCCATGACAGGCAACCTTCGCGCCGCTCGGATGCGGATTGCAGATGATCGCGTTACCCGCGGCGATCATGCTGATCGCGTTGTTGGCGAGCGTCGGCAGCGAATGCGTCACCGGCGTGATCGTACCGACGATGCCGAACGGAGCGTACTCCTCCAGCGTCAAATTGTTCATGCTGCCGAAGGCGTTGGTGCGAAGGAACTCGACGCCAGGCGAGCGTTCGCCGGCGGTGACTAGCTTTTCGACCTTGTGTTTGAGCCGGCCAATCTTCGTCTCTTCCATCTCCTCGAGGCCGAGCGCCTCGGCCTTCTCGATGCAGATCTTGCGAATGCAATCGGTCGCCTTCTTGCGGGCGTCCAGGCCGAGCTTTTCGAGCTGCTTCTGTGACTTGCTGGCAGCTTTCACCGCGTCTTCGACGCTATCGAACACGCCCCAGCTTCCCGACGCCGCCGGGGCGGCTTCAACAACCGGCTTCCCCTTCATGCCGGCGAGCACCTCTTGCACGACGCTGCGAATCAGATCGTCCGTCACTTGCAACATGATTATTGTCCATTCGCATTGAAGATTGTTTTGTTCTCAACGTTGACCGTGTCGACGATGCCAATGATCGTCGCATCGACGGGCAACTTCTCGACCTCGGGCGTCATGCGGGCGCTGGAGCCTTGCACAATCAGCACCATCTCGCCCTGGCCGGCGCCGACGGTGTCTACGCACACGAACGTTCGGCCCGTACCGATGAGCTTGTCGCGCCCCGCCGGGTCGACGCGGAGGGGTTCGACGGTCAGCAATTTCGAGCCGACCATGCTGGCGACTTTTTGCGTCGCGACCACGCTGCCGATGACACGTGCGAGGAACATAGGTTATTTTCCCTGGATGCAATCGCGGGACTGGCGTGCCACGATGATTTCCTCATTGGTCGGCATGATCCACAACTGCACTCGGCTACTCGGGGCATCGATCCGTGCTTCCCCCTTGGCCGACGCGTTCTTTTCCCAATCGACGTCGATTCCGAACCATTCCAGGCCAGCAAGGATGTAGTAGCGCATTCGCACGGAATTCTCGCCAATTCCGCCGGTGAAAACTATGGCGTCAGCGCCGCGCAGCAGTACTAGGTAGGCACCGAGGTAGTGGCGAACAGAGCTCGCGTACACATCTAGTGCCACTGTGGCTTTTGGATCGCCTTTTTCATGGGCTTCTTCTACGTCCCGAAGGTCGTTGAATCCGCTCAATCCGAACAACCCTGACTCGTTCGCGAGAATCTGTAAAACTTCGTCCAACCGCTTTCCCGTCGCTCGCATGATCTCGGGCAACGCAAACGCATCGAAGTCGCCGACGCGATTGTTCTGCGGCAACCCCGACTGCGGCGTCATGCCCATGCTTGTTGCGACCGACTTGCCTGCGTTGATCGCACACAGCGAACTCGAACCGCCGAGATGGCACGAGATGATCTTGGCATCCGGTTTGCCGATCAGCTTCGTCGCACGCTCGGCGATGTAGCGATGACTGGCGCCGTGAAAACCCCAGCGTTTGATGCCGAGATTGGCCCACTCCAGCGGAATCGCGTAGTGTTTTTCCGCAGCCGGGATCGTTTCGTGAAACCCAGTCTCGAACGCCGCCACTAACGGGATCTCGGGCAACTCCTTCGCCAGCAAACGCATCGCATTGACATACGGCGGATTATGGGCCGGCACGATGTCGTTGTAAGCCTCCATCGCCGCGAGCACCGACTCATCGACGCGCTGCACGCCGGTGACGCCCTTCGCGTGCACCGCCTTGAATCCAATCGCGGCCAACTCCTTCGGGCTCGCCAGGCACTTCTTGTCGGTCAACTGCTGAAGACACAGCCTCACGGCCACCGCATGATCTTTGGCGGTGATGGTTAGCTCATCGCGCTGCCCGCCGACTTCGACGAAGCACTTCGATTGCGGCGAGCCGATGCGTTCGACGCCACCGCGCGCCAGCACCTTTTCGTCCGTCATGTCGAACAGACGATACTTGAAGCTGGTGCTGCCAAGATTGGCCACGAGAATCTTCATGATTTCCGTCCGTGACCCCCAGGAATCGCTGCGCTCATCCTGGGGCTTGCCTGGTTACTTGCTGAGAAACACGCTCAGAACGGTCTCTTCCGGGCGTGGAATGACGTGGGCGCTGACGAGTTCGCCGTGCTGCTGTGCGGCGGCGCCGCCAGCCTCGACAGCCGCGCGGACGGAGCCGACATCGCCGCGGACGAACGTGGTGACATACGCGCCGCCGATTTGCACCTGGCCGGCGAGCGTGACGTTGGCGGCCTTCGACATCGCGTCGGTGGCGGCCACGGTGGCGATCAGGCCCTTGGTCTCGACGAGGCCCAGAGCTTCATTGACGGTCTTTGCCATGATTTCCTCACGGAGTGTGAATGTGGGTATAAGTTCTTAGCCAACGTTGCCAGCGGGTTTGCCCTTGGGCAGGACGGAGCTCACGTCCTCGTGCGGACGCGGAATGACCTGGACGCCGACGACTTCGCCGACGCGCCCGGCTGCACTCGCGCCGGCGTCGATCGCGGCCTTCACCGCGGCGACATCGCCGACCACGAACGCAGTCACCAGACCGCTGCCGATTTTCTGCCAGCCGATCAACGTGACGTTGGCGGCCTTCAGCATGGCGTCGCTGGCTTCGATCAGCGCCACCAACCCCTTGGTCTCGATCATGCCAAGGGCTTCAAGATTCGCTGCCATGGTTTCCTCTCTCAGGGTTAAAAAGGCTCACTTGAACAATTCGAACTTCGTCGCTCGCGGATAGTTCACCGCGTTTCCCTCATCCGTGTCGATGTGCACTTCCAGTTTGCTCGCCGGCGCCAGCCGCACCAGCAGATCCTGCAACACCGCGGAGCAATCGCTCTTGATCCGCAGGTGCAGACGGTCGCCATCCTTGACGCCGTAGTGCTCCGCGTCTTTCGGTCCCATGTGGACATGTCGCTCGTGGCGAATGACGCCGCGTTCCAGGCGAATCATGCCGGCGGGGCCCATCATCCAGGCGCCGGGCGAATCGCGATGGTCGCCACTCTTGCGCACCGGGATATCGAGGCCGAGCGCGACCGCGTCGGTGAACGCGAGCTCGATCTGGCTGTGATCTCGGCACGGGCCGAGAATTCGCACGCCCGGGATGATGCGTTGCCGGGGGCCGATGACCGTTACCGTCTCCTCGGCCGCGAAGAATCCATCCTGGTACAGCCACTTGAACGGCGTGAGCTGATGCCCCTTGCCGAACAATCGCTCGAGATCTTCCTGCGTGACATGGGCATGCCGGGCACTGACATTGACAACGAGCGGGTTCGGGCCGGTAGGCCCCATGCGATTTTGCGCTTTCACGAGCGCGTCGCGCACCAGGCGTTCGACTTGGCCGCGGTCCAGCGTGATCATGGCCGAAATTCCTCCGCTTCGCCGGCGACGATCAACTTCACGTTCGCCTGGCCCACTAGATTTCGCTGCTCCGACTTCACGCCGCGATCGACGATCAACGTGTCGACATCGTTCAACTCGCACAGGAACGCGAGAGCTTTCTGCCCAAGCTTCGTGTGATCCGCGAGCACCACCACTTCGTCCGCCGACCGCATCATCGCCCGCTCGGTTTCGACCAGGAGCAAGTTGCTGTTGAATAATCCGTCCTTCGTGATGCCGCCGACGCCCATGATCAACTGGCGTACATTCACGTCGGCCAGCATGCGAATCGTCAATGGCCCCAGGGCGACACCGGTGCGCGGATAGATGTAGCCGCCGAGCATCACGAGATCCGTCTCCGGGCTCGACGCGAAAAGGTTCGCGATCGGCAAGCTGTTCGTGACGATCTGCAATTGCCGTCCCACGAGCAAACGGGCGAGTTCCAGCGTGGTCGTGCCGCCGTCGATCAGGACGGAATCGCCATCCTGGATGCGAGTCGCCGCCGCTTGCGCGATTTGCCGCTTCTCTTCAGTTTCGCGCGACGTTCGCTCTTCCAGAGCCGGCATTCCTTGCGCATCTTCGCGAAGCATGGCACCGCCGTGGGTGCGTTTCAACAGGCCATGCTGATGCCAATAATCGAGATCCCGGCGAATGGTCGATTCGGAGGCATTGAGCGTCTTCGCCAGATCGCCCAGAGCCACAAAACCGCGTTCACTGACGAGATCCAGCACCTTTTGCCGTCGTTCTTCCACAATCACGGGCACATCCTGCACTTTCGTGGAAATTATCTATCACAAAATATGACAGATAATAGCTATTTTGTGCAGATTACGCCGTCTCGTCAAGGCGTAAATTGAGAAATATCTTCCTATTTTTCTCAAGTTATCTCCGATTCCGCCGCGTGCGGCGTAGCAAACGGGCTCCTTGCTACGCCGCAAGCGGCGGGTTCGGCTAGAAATCGCATCGTGGAGTGTGTTAACGTCGGGCGGAAGATTGTTGCAAAGGAGTGCAACGCATGAAGTTCGATCCGATGACGCTGATGTGGATCCAGGTCGCGACCGGGGCCTTCGGGACGCTCACCCTCGTCTTTGCCTTCCGCTGGGTGCTGCGCAAGCTCGGCTTCATTCTCGAAATCCGCGCG
>DASRSQ010000123.1:0-3510 GCA_035656475.1 Gemmataceae bacterium
CCTCCCCCCCAACCCCTCTCCCAGAGGGAGAGGGGAGCCGACTACAATTCACGCATGGGCGCCTGGCGAACTCTTCGGGACTATCTTCGCACGATCGTCGGCATCGGGGTCTTGCTCGTCGTTGCGATCGTGGTCGCTGGCTTCATCGTTGCCGGCCTGCTTATCTTCGTTGATCCCGATATGCTCGCGGGTGTCGGCATCAAGAAGATCGACGCGCTCAAGACGGATGAAGAGAAGAAGGCGGCCCAGCGCGAAACGCTCAACGATTTTATCAAGAGGTTGCCCGTGCCCGGGGCGATCTCCAAGAAGACGGTCGGCCGACCCGTCGGCAAGATCGTCGTCGTCAGCAACAATGCCCTCGATCCGCTGCAGAATGAGCTGCCTGCCGCGCTCGCGGCCAAAGCGCCCGAGAACATCGACGCAGTTGCGGTGGTCACGCAAACGGAGCGCGTTATCGGCGTCTACAACAACGGCATCCTCTTCCCGGCTCCGGCCGGCGCCAACACGTCCAATGCCGCCAAGGTGGCGATCCTGTCGATCAGCATCATCGAGCCAGGCAGCGGCGAGAGAATTCACGTCAGTCCAGACCTCGTCGGCCCTCCGCCGCCGGCGATGTTGCCCAAAGGCGGCGCCGCGCCAGCGCCGGAGCCGCCGCGAGCGCTCGCGCTCAAGTATCTGACCATGTTGCCACGCAAGGCAACGGGCAAGGTCGTCCTCAGCGTCGATGGCACGCTCGCCGACAGCGATCGCGCCGATCCGGTGCTGGCCAAGAGCGCCAAGCTTGCCAAGATCCGCACACACATGAAGGATCACACGATCGCGCTCGACTCGAACAAGGCCTACGTCATCGCCGTGGAAAGCGATGCGTTCGACCCGTATCTGCGTGTCGAACTTGCGGGGAAGCAGATCGCGTCGCATCACGACGCTTATGGCACGCACAAGGCGCGCATCGCCATCACGCCGACGCAGGCCGCGGAATATCGGATCTGCGTTGCCTGCTACGATGGCAAGACCGGAGAATATCGGCTTCTCGTGCAAGAGGCGGAGGAAGCGCCGTCAAATCCGTAGACTTTTCTTATGGCCGCACCGGACCAATTTTCCTGGATCGACAAGCCGCGCCTGGCGGCGATGGCCCGACCGCACGCGCTGGCGGAATATCAATGGCTGCGCGAGCAGGGCATCCACCTCGTCATTTGCTTGACCGAGGATCCGCCGCCGCGAACGTGGATCAATGATGCGGGGTTGTTCTCGATGCATGTACCGATCGAGGACATGCATCCGCCGTCGCAGAACCAGATCGATCTGTGCGTCGGCGCCATCGACAAGGCAATCGCCAAGAATCTGGGCGTCGGCATCCACTGCACCGCGGGCCACGGTCGCACCGGCACGATGCTGGCTTGCTGGCTGGTGCACCACGAGAAGCTCGCGGGCCGCGACGCCATCACGCGCATTCGCCGGCTCCGGCCCGGGTCCGTCGAAACCGACGAACAGGCCGATGCCGTCGTCGAATATGCACGGCGGCGGAAGATGCAGGCGGAGTCAGACGTGCCATGATTCGCTGGAGAGTGGGCAAAATCATGCGGACAAAATCATAAAGACAGAGAAGAAGCCCGTTCATGCTCCCGTCTTTATGATTTTGCCTTCCATGATTTTGCCCAGGTCTTTCGAGCTCGTGACGTTCCCGAGATGAGATCTCAACTTCTCTTGAACGAACTTCGTGCGTGCTGGTACAATCTTCCCCGATCCGAAGCAAGTTTCGCAGTATCTCACGAGGCCTTGTCGGCGTCGTGCGATGTATTGTTTCGATGGTCACCTTATGGAGAATTGCATGAAGCGATTGGCCCTTTGCATCGGTGTGCTCGCGGTCGTGTCTGGCCTGTGCGGTGCGGTCGCCCACGCCCAGCCCGATCCCCGGCTCGATCCGACCTACGGTTCGAAGAAGCTGAAAACCGGCTTCCTGCCCGACCCGTTCAAGAAGGAAGTCGTCGCCGGCGGTCCCATCAAGACCAACCTCGGCAACGTCAACGCCTATGTCGCGAAGGCCCCTGATTTCCGTCTCGAATTCAAGGCAGGCAACCTGCCGCTCACCTTCTACGTCAAGTGCGACAAGGACACCACCCTACTCATCAACCTCCCCGACGGCACCTGGATCGCCGACGATGACAGCGGCGGCAACCTCAACCCGCTCATCCGCCTCGCCAATCCGAAGTCCGGCATCTACGACATCTACGTCGGCAGCTACAAGGAAGGCGAGAACCCCAAGGCGATGCTCCACATCACCGAACTCGAGGTCAAGAAAGTCAAGTAAGCTGAATCCGTGATAAGATCGTACGAGCGTTGGCAATGAAGGCCAACGCTCGCTGCATGTCTTAGGCGTAATAACCTATTGCCAGAGACGGCGACCTTGTCCGAGCCGCGCCCGTGAGGAAGCGGCCAGTATCCTTTGGATTCGCTTGTCGCACGTCTTCCGGCCCCGCTTCCTGACGGGCGCGGCTCGGACGAGGTCGCGTCCTCCTTACATCATTCGATGCCCGTGGGTACGGCAAGAATTTCTGGCAGCCACACTCACTCCGATCCGACCTGTCGCTGACACAAATCATTAGCCACAGAGGGCACAGAGATATTGACGTGACGGCCACCGCGAAGAATATGGCGCACGAGCAGAGTGTTGGAACGAATCACCTATAGCAAGTTCCTACGCCTCTCTGTGCCCTCTGTGTCCTCTGTGGCTAATGATTCGTCAGCGACAGGTCGGATCGGAGTGAGTGTCTCAGTCGCTGCCGTAGTTGTTGCCACACTCATGTCCGTCGCGCGACAGCGTTCCTACATGGGAACGAGAAAACGAAAGCCATACAACAACGCCATGTTCACCGGCAATGATGCTGTCGTGCTTGCCGTCCTGTTCATCGCCACCGTCGTACGCTCCACCTTCGGCTTCGGCGAAGCCCTGATCGCCGTCCCGCTCCTTGCCCTCGTGCTGCCCGTCGAAGTGGCGGCGCCGGTCGCGGTGCTCGTCTCGGTCACCGTCGCGCTCATCATCGTGCTGCAGGATTGGCGGCACATCCACCTGCTCTCCGCGGCATGGCTGATCGGGTCCACGCTCCTGGGCATTCCTGTCGGCCTCGCTCTCTTGTACGCGCCGGAACCGATCATCAAGGCGATTCTCGGCGTCATCATTGTCAGCTTTTCGACGTACTCGCTGGCGAGCCGGGCGCCGTTCGAATTGCACAACGATCGCTGGGCGCCGCTGTTCGGCTTCCTCGCAGGAGTGCTTGGCGGCGCCTACGGCATGAACGGGCCGCCGCTCGTCATCTACGGCTCGCTGCGACGCTGGTCGCCGGAGCATTTTCGCGCCACGCTGCAGGGCTACTTTCTGCCCGCCAGTCTGGTCACGATGATCGGCTACGCGGTGACCGGCTGGTGGACCTTCGAGGTGACGCGCTTCTATTTGCTCTCCCTGCCCGTGGTAGCATTGGCGATCCTTCTCGGGCGATTTCTGCATCGCGGGTT
>DASRSQ010000124.1:0-14202 GCA_035656475.1 Gemmataceae bacterium
ACCGACCACGTCGGCTATCGCGCGATCGAGAACCGCCATTATTTCAGCGACCTGCATGCGACGATCCTGCGTTTGATGGGGCTTGAGTCACGGCAAATGGAAGTGCAGGTCCAGGGGCGCACGGTACGGCTGATCGAAGAAGGGCACGGACCTATCGGAGAAATAATGTCGTGAATGTTGTTGCCAGGCAGGCGTCATCATCGTCCGCTCGGCGGTTTAGCCCACCGGTTCTCGCGCTTGCGTAATGTCCGGTGCGCTACGGATGGTCGGAAAAATAATGCGCATCCCAGAGGCGCAATGAGGACTACAGGGCCAACTTGCGGTGGCCAACTGGATTCGCAAAAAACCCTGGAAAAATAGCGGCCGGCGACCCTAGTTGGCCAATTTGCCGGGCGCGGGGGGGACCCTTCCGTGCCGACATGGCAAATGCCAATTCAATCAGCGATACTGACTTTGGGCTTCCGCGCGCATTACCTTTCTAACGACCAGTAAACCGCCGAGCGGACGATGACGACGCAAACAATAGCGCCACGACCAGGAACTGAGGAAGTCACGATGGAGCAAACGGTAATCGATCGCCCGGCGCCGCCGATGTCGCAAGCCGATGTCGCGCCAGCGCGGCCGGCGGCGCGCGTCACTATCTCGGCGCGCTTTCTCCTCGCCATCTACGCCATTGTGCCGATTTGTACCCTGGTAATGTTGTGGGACAAGCTGTTCGGCAATGGCACCTTTTTCCGCGAAGACCTGCCCACCAGTCCCGAGAGCTTCTTCGTCTTCCAACTCGCGTTCGGCACGCCGCACATCATTGCCAGCGCGGTCATCCTCGCCACCAATGGCGAATACATGCGAGCCTACTGGCCGCGACTACTGCTTTTCTCGCTCTTCCTGCTCCTCTTCTTCGGCGTCGGCAGCCTGTTTATTCCGTACGACGTGTTCCTCGCGATCGTCGGAGCGGCGACTGTATTGCATGTCATCAAGCAACAGGTCGGCGTCGGCAAAGGCATCTGCCGACTGGCGAGCTGGGTCTATGACGCCTGGGGATGGACCATGATCGTCTTCGGCTCCATTCTTTACTACGCCGTTTACTCCAGTCGCGGCTTTTCGCCAACCGTCGCGACCTGGGTTAACTGCATTCTCATCGCGCTTGCGCTTTTGATCTTTGCGCTAACGGTCGCTTGCCATTGCCGGATCACGACAGCGAAGGGGCGACTGTATCTGTGGGCGAATGCGATCATGACGCTGCAGAGCGGCCTGTTCTATGCGGCGGATTACTCATTCCTCGCGATCCTCGGGCCGCGGCTGGTGCACGATCTGACCGCGTTCACCTTCTACGTCGCTCACGATGTGAACCGTCACGGCGCGACGCCGCGGAACTTGCTGTATGGCGCCGCGAGCAAGCTGCGACTCGGCGTCTTCTGGGTGTGTCCGATGGTGGCGATCGCGCTGACGTTTCTAATTGGCCGATATCTTGACCCGTTTGCAGAGCTGGTCATCACGCCCGTGCTCGGGTTCGCGCCAACTTACAGCGCGAGTTTTGTCGTCGTCGGCTACCTGGGCATGATGCACTATTACACCGAAGTGTTCACATGGAAACACGGCTCGCCGTATCGGCAGCACCTGGCGATGTCGGCTTAGTGTAGAGCACTCGCTCCGCGAGTGTGGCGCGGCGGAAAGAAGACACTAAATGCTCTGCGTTCGTGAACGAAATACCGATGGATACCCGTCAGTCCCCGGTCGGGAGTTTCATGTCTAGTGCGCCCGTCAATCCCGCGCTTGTCGATCCCGCCGCCGATACGAAAAAAGGCGGCGCGGAGTACTTCTGGCTTTGGGTGCTGTGCGTTCTCGGTCTCGACTACTTCAGCACACTTGCCTATCAGCCATCCATCACGTTTCACGAAACCGCCCGGCTTGGCCCATTGGCGACGGCGGCGGTTGTGCTCGTCACGCTGTTCGGCGCCTTGCCGGTCTATTGCTATCTTGCGGGACGCTCGCCGGGGGGCCAGGGGTCGCTCGGCATCGTCGAAAAACTCGTCCGTGGCTGGCGCGGCAAGACGATCGTGCTGATCTTGCTCGGCTTCGCGGCCACCGACTTCACGATGCTGAAATCGCTGTCGCTTGCCGATGCGTCGGTGCACGTCTTGACCAAGCATGACCGGGCCCGCACAGAGGCGGCACGCCTCGCCGCGCTCTGGTGCAAGGACTGCGCCCGCGACTGGATCAACGAGGACGCCGCCCGGCATGTCGACGAGCAGCTTCTGGTCACAATCGCGCTGGGACTGATCGCGTTCGCGTTCTGGTTTCTGTTGCGCAAGGGATTCAACCGCAACGTCATGATCCTCGCAGTGCCGCTCGTCGCGCTGTACGTGCTCCTGACCGCGATCCTCGTCGGCGGCGGAATCTGGATGTTGTGGCAACGGCCGGAGATCGTGGCCGACTGGCTGGCGCAGTTGGAGAGCGGCCAGTTTGCAGGGCAGGGGGGCAAGGCGAGCGAGGGGTGGGGCTACGTGATTCTGCTTAGCTTGCTGGCGTTGCCGAACCTGGCGCTGGGATTGAGCGGTTTCGAGATGAGCATGATCTTGATGCCGCAGGTGCAGGGCAAGACGGGCGAACAACCGCCGCGGACGCGCATCTGGAACACGCGCAAGGTACTGGTCGCTGCCGCGGTCATCATGTCGATCCTGCTGCTCGGCTCGGTGCTGGTGACGACGCTATTGATCCCGCCGTCGGCGTTCGTGCGCGGGCCCGGCTCGGCCAATGACCGCGCTCTCTCGTACCTCGCGCACGGGGAACCGCTCGGACAGTTGATGCTGGATGGAAAAGTAGCAGCGATTGACGAGCCGATCCTCCCGTTCTGCGGGCCCGCGTTCGGTCTGGTCTATGATATCGTCACGGTGCTGATTCTTTGCCTGGCGGGAACGAGCGTGATGACCGCGCTGGGGGCGTTAATCCCGATGTTCATGCTTCGCTTCGGCATGGAGTTGCGCTGGGCGAGCCGTTGGGGCGTCATGCTCATGTTGTTCGCGGGCGTCAACGTGCTGGTCACGGTGCTGTTCGACGCTCATGTCGAGGATCAGCGCGGCGCGTATGCGACCGGCGTGCTCGTGCTCATCGCCTGTGCGGCCGTCGTCACCGTCTTCGATAAACGGCGGGAAGCGCAAGAGACCCGCGGTTTTCTGTCCCTTCTGGATATCGCCTACTACAGCGCAGTTGCCCTGGTGCTGGTGACGACGATGCTGGCGGTGGCAATGCGCTCGTCGAGCGGGCTCGGCATCGCGTTCTGCTTCATTGCCGCCATCCTGGCGATTTCGATCGTGTCACGTGCCTGGAGGGCCGATGAATTACGCACGATTGGCTTCGAGTTCAAGGACGAACAATCGCGCTTCATGTGGGACAGCCTGCGCCTGATGGATTTTCCGGTGCTGGTGCCGTTGCGGACGGAGAAGGAGAATCACGACGCAACCGAACAGCGCATACGCGCGGAGCATTCGCTGTCGGATGACGCGGATGTGGTGTTCGTTGAGGTCAACGTGGACGATCCCAGCGACTTCTTTCAGGACCTGCTGATCGAGGTGGTGCGCGACAACAACCGCTACATCATCCGGGCCACGCGCGGCGTCTCGGTGCCGCATGCGCTGGCGGCGGTCGCGCTGGAGATGTCTCGTCACAGCAAGCCGCCCGGCTTGCATTTCGCGTGGCCGGAGCGCGACCTGTTCTCGGCGAGCTGGAGCTATCTGGCGTTCGGCGTGGGCAACATCCCGTGGAAGGTGCGCGAACTGATCAAGCGAGCCGAGAAGGATCCGGCCAAGCGGCCGCGCGTCATTGTTGGATAGCCTCATCGCTCGGTCATTTTTCCTTTAGCCAGTGCAAGATGATGGACGCGAAATATGTCCCGCTGACGTTCGATGGCTGGCCGGGAGCGACGCCGTAGCCGCCGTCGGCATTGCGGCAGCGCGCGATGAAATCGCGGAGGCCGGCGACATTGGCGGGGCGGGCCTTGAGCATGTGATAACAACGCATGACGCGGTACGTCGTCTCGAGGTCGGACGCAGTCGTATCGCCGGCCTTGCCCCAGCCGCCGGTGGCGCGCTGGCCCGCGTTGAGAATCTTGAGACAGGCATCGGGATCCGCGGCCTTGCCGCCGAGGCGCAAGATGGTGACGACGCTGCCGCCGGTGTCGCGCGCCATGCCGGGGCCCTTGCCGAAGGAGCCATCGGCGTTCGCGAGCTTGCGCACTTCTTCGAGCCATTTGTCGTGGGTTGCGGGTTTCTTCTTGATCGCCTCGAACCCGGCTGCGGCGATGCGGATGTCCTCGAAGGATTTGGCATTCTCAGCCAGGTACCTCGTCGCGCCATCCGCGTACTTTTCCATTGGCATCTTCAGTTCGACGATCGCCATGAGTCCGACAGCAGTTTCGAAGACGCCTGGCTTCCCGCCAGGCGAGTCGCTGAAAGCGCCGGTCGCGGGGTCGTAGCAGCTCGCGACGAACTTGGCACACGCGTCCTTGTCCTTGATCTCGCCCCCGTAATAGCGCACGACCCGCAGCGCGGAAGTGGTGGCCCGCAACGACGGTGTGGTCGCCCCCGGTTTTGGCAATTGCACAAGGAAGCCGCCGTCCTTGGTTCGCAAACGTTGTACGTAGGCGATCGCCCGCTTCGCGATCTCATCATCACCGCCGCGAATCGGCGCGGTTACCACGACGCAAGTCATCAGGATCAGAATGGATCTTTTCATGGTTCGATGCTTCCTTCCCGCAGAGCGCGCCTGTGACAGGCTGAGACGATCCGGCCTTCATCGGAGGTTGTACTCCGGATACTCTTGCACGGGCAGCCCAACTTCGTCCCACTTCAACCGCCAATTGCGTGTAGTGTTGTCATGAAGGCGCGAGTAGTGCCGATCACTATTTTCAGGAAAATGGCCATAACGGCTTTGTCGCAGCGTAGCCGGTTGCCCATAATTGGCCTTGTCCTGATTCGCGGTCTGGTGTGCATTGGCCGATACCGGATTCGAGAATCAGGTTTTTTGTTTCTCCTGCGTCCGGATCGCTCCAGAACGTGGATGTGACATGGTGATGTACTGGTGCAGAACATGCGGAGCGGTGATCGGCCTGCGTGAGCCTCTCACGGACTGGACCATCGATCGCTCGCAATTGTGCCAGACCTGCAAGGACAAACTTTCAAGCGCGTCCGAAGATCGGAGTGGCGAGAAGCCGGAGGAATCCAGCGACGAAACAAACGGAAAGTGATCCGGCACGCGACGCTGCTCACTGCATTTTGGTTCCCAATTCGACGAAGAATTCTCGCAAGCAAAAATCATCTCCAATCAATCATCCCGCAGGCGGCTTGACCGCGCATGTTCTTCTGATCTAAGATAACGATCTCGCCGCGCGATTCGCCCGAGTGAATGCCATGCGGTTGTCCTGTCCGCGCTCGTGCATTTTCTTGGCTCTCTTTCTCGCACTGCTCGCTTGCAGCAGCAGGCCGGGTGTTCCGCCTGTTCGACGTAGCCGATCGATACAGAGCTCCTTGACCTCGTTGACGGCCCGCTCCGCGGTTGCGGACAGCGACGGCGCGATCCTGTGCGAGGACTACGATTCGGAACACCACGCGCGTCGCACCCGCACGGCCTCGGCCGGCGCCGATGCGCCTTGCACAACTGGCCCGATCTTTTGCGGTCAACCGCGACCGACGCTGCCGACGCGCTACCTGGAACTGATGCACATCTTGATTTGATTGCGCTCGCGCCGACCTGCCGAATCCCACCGTTCCAACATTACTCTCTGCATTGGTCACGATCCCACCCTCGAGCGCTATCCAGCCTGCGCTCGTCAACCAGGAGTATCGCATGCGTTCAACCACTTGCTTCGCTATCGCGGTCCTGGCGTTATCGGCATTTGCCGATCTGGCGTCGGCCCAGAACGCGAACACCAAGATCCAGGGGAATAACGCCCAATACATCCCGCAACTTCAGGCGCAATTCAACAAGATGGACCTCGATCAGGACACTTTCCTCGACAAAGACGAACTCGCCAAGGCGTTTCACGGCCCCAAAGCCAAGGCGCCGACCCAGGGCATGTACGACGATCAAGGGCATCTGACGAAAACCTACTACGATGCCCGCACCAAGTATCCCGAGTTGATCCTACTCTGGGCCGCCGACAAGGATGGCGACGAGCGCCTGAGCTGGAACGAATATGAAACCTACGAACTCAAGCTGCTCAATGCCCAGCAACAACAACAGCAGGCGATGCAGCGCGCCTATCAGTCCGCAACGCGGAGCACCTACACGCAATCGCGGCGCGGCTACTACAACCGCAACAACAGCAGCTACAACGGCAACCGCCATCGCTATTCGCGCAACTCATCGCGTAGCTATTCTCCCGGCGGCTACGCGTCGTACGCCCAGCGTTCGATGCTTTATCAGCAGCAGCAAATGATGATCGCCGCCCAGAACTGGCAACGCATGCAGATGCAGGCGATGATCAACTATCAACGCATGTATCAGCAGATGATGCTCCAGCGCCTGCAGGCGCAACGCATCATGGCAATGAACTATCTGAGCCAGCAGCATCCAAACGCGGTCCATCGGGTGGTGCAGCGCCATCAAAATCCCGCCGTCCGGCGTCCCGTGGTTCGCCCCGCGCGCGGGCGCTAGTTTCGATCCATTCCCTTCTCATCCTGGAGAAAATATGCGTCCCTACCTTTTCGCCCTGACCGTGCTACTTCTGGCGCATTCGGCCGGGCATTGCGATGATACTGCCGACAAGAAGCAGGCCCAGGCCTGGGTCGAGCAGTTGCGTTCGAAAGATGTTGCCAAGCGGCGTGCAGCGGCGAAGTCGCTCGTCGGCTATTGCACCGAGGTGAACGCCGGCGCCGTTGACGTGATCCCGGCCTTGATCGTGGCGCTCAAAGATTCCGACACGTCGGTGCGCGGCCTGGCCGCGGACGCGCTGGGCGAGATTGGCCCCGATGCCATGGCCGCCGTCCCAACCCTGATTTCGATGCTCAAGGATAAGAATGCGACCGTCCGCGCCCGGGCGGCGTTTGCCCTGGGGGGCGCCGGCTCCGCCTCTCCCGCTGCGGTCCCCGCCCTCGGCCATCTGCTCAAGGATCCCGATGACGACGTGCGCCTTAACGCGGTCTCCGCGCTGGCCGAGATCAACACCAAGGAGACGCTTTCCCTGCTGATCACCGCCCTCGATGACACATCCGCTGGCGTGCGCATCAACGCGGCTTCGGGCGTCGGCACCCATGGTCTCGACGCACAAAAGGCGGTGCCCGATCTCATGCGGTTGCTGCTCGATCCTTTTGACGGCGTGCGCGGCCAGGCCGCGGTCGCGCTCGGCGAGATCGGCGCCGAACCTGCCAAGGTTGTGCCCGCTCTGATTCCGCTCCTCAAGGACGAGCACGCCGGCGTGCGCGGCGACGCAGCCCGCGGCCTGGGTTCGTTCGGCAAAGACGCGAAGTCGGCCGAGAAGGCTCTCACGCCGCTGCTGCGCGATAGCGACACCGGCGTGCGCGTGTTGGCGGCCGAGGCGCTGTGGCACATCGATGGCAAGCTGGATCCGATCACGTCGGTCCTCGTTGCCGGACTGGCCGACAAGGATGAATTCGTGCGTGGCGATGCGGCGCATGTCATTGGTCTCGTCGGTCCGGGCGCCAAGAAGCTGCTGCCCAAGCTCTTGCCCTTGCTCAAGGACAGCAACGAAGGCGTGCGTGTCCATGCCGCCGAATCCATCTGGCGCGTCGATCCAAGCCATAAGCCGGCGGTCGGTGTACTGGAAGCCGGCCTCAAGTGCAAGGACACGATGATTCGCCTGGAAGCGGTTCGCGTGCTGGGAGAGATGGGGCCCAGCGCGGACGCGGCAAAATCCTTGCACGCGTTGCAGACCGATCGGCATCCCGAGATCCGTCACGCGGCGACCGAGGCGCTCAAGAAGGTGGACCCGACCGCGAAACGCGGCAAATGAGCGCGATGATGGCGGACGAATGGCCCAGATCGATTTCGTGTGTGCCAGCAATTCCACACAATACCGAACTTTTTTTCCGGTCACGGGAAATGTTGCGTATACATTACAAATAACTGCCCAGGTTGCCTGTGATCGACATTGGTTGAAGGGAGCCGCAATGGACCGAGCGGGAAAGTTTCCGCGCCTGCTGCGTTCCGCGTATCTTGCAATGCATCGCGCTTCTGACGCCCACTTCACACGTCATGGCATCACGGCGGACCAGTTTGTGCTGCTTGCGTGTCTGGGCGAGCAAGACGCCGTAACGCAACAGGACCTGGTCCAGCGCGCGGCCTCGGACCCGAGCACGATTCGAGCCATGCTCGTACTTCTGGAAGGGCGTGGCCTAGTGATCCGGGGGCGACATCCAGACGATGGCCGGGCGCGGGTAGTGCGTCTGACGTCCAAAGGCCGGCGCTTGTTCGAGCGACTCTGGCGGACGAGTGAACCGATTCGCGTTCGGCTCCTGGCGGGTTTTTCAGAGCAAGAATCCAACGTCTTGCTTGGCTTCTTGGGCCGGTTGACTGAGAATGCGAATGCGATGGTGAGTCGTCGCCGTGCATCGAGACATGCATTGGCAACCCAAGAGGCAACCTGAGTCTCAGTTCGCACGCTCTCTATTTAGAAAGGTAGTGCCATGCAATTCAGGATCTGGTTAGCGGTTTGCACCGCCGTCCTCGCGCTCCAGGCGCCGGCACTGGTCGCTCAGCAAAAAGGCGCCAAGCAAGAGCAGCCAAATTCTCTGATCACCGCCCCTCCCGGCTTCGATGCCAAACGCGACGGAATCGAACGCGGCAAGCTTGGACTGCTCGAGTATGACTCAACTACCGTTGGCATCAAACGCAAGACCCAAGTCTACACGCCGCCAGGCTATTCCAAGGACAAGAAGTATCCCGTTCTCTACCTCCTGCACGGGATCGGAGGCAACGAATACGAGTGGACCAGAGGCGGCGTCGCCAATGTCATCATGGACAATCTCTACGCCGACAAAAAAGCGATCCCAATGATTGTCGTCATCCCTAACGGGCGGGCGTCCAAGGACTCGAAAAAGAACCCGTTCCAGGACCAGGGAGCGTTCGCCGTCTTCGAGAAGGACCTCCTCGTTGACCTGATCCCGTTCATCGAAAAAAACTACTCGGTGAAATCAAACTGCGAGTCGCGTGCTATCGCCGGCCTGTCGATGGGCGGAGGCCAATCGCTCAATTTCGGGCTCGGCAACCTCGACACCTTTGCCTGGGTCGGCGGCTTCTCCTCGGCCCCCAATACCAGGAAGCCCGAAGCTCTCATCAAGGACCGCGCCGAGGCGGCCAAGAAACTGCGATTGCTCTACGTCGCCTGCGGCGACAAAGACGGCCTGCTCCGGATCAGCGCCGGCGTCCACAAGATGCTCGACGACAACAAGATCCCACATATCTACAACGTTGTTCCCGGCGGCAAACACGATTTCAAAATGTGGAAGAACGATCTCTACCACTTCGCGCAGTTGATCTTCCGCGACAGCACCCCGGAGCAAAAAACGCTTGACAAGAAAGGCGAGGAACCCAGGAAAGGCAACGAGACGAAGAAGGGAGACGAATCACTTCCCGCGTCAACAAACATCGGCGCCTCCGGCTATCCGCGCGTTCACACGGACTTGCGCGTTACGCTGCGGTTGAAGGCACCCCAGGCCAAAAAAGTGCAGGTCGTCGGCAATTTCGGACTCGGCAAAGGCGGGCCTTGGGAAATGCAACGCGGCGACGACGGCGTCTGGATCGTCACCACCCCGCCGGTCATTCCCGGCTTCCATTATTACACGTTCTCCGTCGATGGCCTCCAGATCAATGACCCGGGAAGCGACACTTTTTTCGGCACCGGTAAACCCACCAGCGGCATCGAAATCCCCGATAAGGACGTCGATTTCTACCACGCCAAGGACGTTCCCCATGGCGAAGTTCGTTCGCGCTGGTACAAGTCCAGCGTGACCGGGCAAACGCGCCACATCATGGTCTACACTCCCCCTGGCTATGACAGCGATTCCCAAAAACGCTATCCCGTTCTTTATCTACAGCATGGCGGCGGCGAAGACGAAGCCGGCTGGACCCGCCAGGGCCACGTCAACTTCATTCTCGACAACCTGATCGCCAGCGCCAAAGCAAAACCGATGATCGTTGTCATGGAAAAAGGCTATGCCGCCAAGGCCGGTGCTCCCCCCACGATTGGCAAGGGAGGCTTTGGCAAGGGAGGTCCGAGCGCCTTCGAAAATGTCGTGCTCAAAGACCTGATCCCAATGATCGACGCCGCCTACCGCACCATTCCCGACCGCGACAATCGTGCCATCGCCGGTCTGTCAATGGGCGCCGGCCAGGCCATGCAAATCGGCCTCAATCACCTGGATCAATTCTCGGCCGTCGGTGCGTTTAGCGGCGCCGGCAAGGCCGATCCAAAAACCGCGTACGGCGGAGTATTCGCCAATCCCGAGGCATTCGACAAGAAAATCCACCTGCTCTACCTCCATTCGGGTACCGTCGGCCTGGACGCGAACATTCACAAGAGTGCGCAGAGTCTATTTCAATCGCTGCAAGAATCGGGCATCAAGAATGTGGTTTTTCGTGATGCAAAAGGCTACTCTCACGAATGGCAAACCTGGCGTTATGCCCTGCACGATTTCGCGCCGCGGCTATTCCAAAAATGATGCCGACAATCTGTAAGCAAGCGAGCTTCGCATCGGCTGCACCGCAGCATATTTCTAACTGTCTCGTCGAGGTGAATACCGACCTGCTGTCCCGCAAATCCGCACAATGAGGTTCAAATGGTTGCCATGTTTCGCGTCCACCTTTGTATAGCATTGCTGTCGATGCCCGTATCGGTTGCCTCCGCCGGAACGACGCCAATCAAGATCCTCTTCCTTGGTGACAACGGGCATCATCAGCCAAAGGCCCGTTTTCGCCAACTCCAACCCGTGCTCGAAAAACGGGGCATCGAGCTGACCTACACCGACGCTGTGGACGCGCTCAACGCCAAGACGCTGGCCAGGTACGACGGCCTGTTGATCTACGCCAATACCACCAAGATTTCGCCAGTCCAGGAGACGGCACTGCTCGAATTCGTGGCGTCGGGAAAGGGATTCATCCCACTGCACTGTGCGTCGTACTGTTTCCTGAATTCAGAGAAGTACGTCGAACTCGTCGGCGCCCAGTTCAAGTCCCATGGCACCGGCACATTCAGCACGCTCAACGCCGCTCCGGAGCACCCGATCATGAAGGGGTTCGCCGGTTTTAAGAGTTTCGACGAGACGTATGTCCACACCAAGCACAACGAGCAAAACCGCACCATCCTCGAATATCGCGTGGACAAGAAGGGCAAGGAGCCGTGGACCTGGGTGCGTACGCACGGCAAGGGACGCGTCTTCTACTCGGCATGGGGGCACGACGACAAGACCTGGGGCAACGCCGGATTCCACGAACTGGTCGAGCGCGGCATTCGCTGGGCAGTCAACAGGGAGCCCATGCAACCGGTCGTGCAATATCGCGATAAACCCGAAATGACGAAGGTCGCCAAGGACGTGAAGCCGTTCGAATACAAGGACGCGAAAATTCCATTCTATGCGCCCAAAGGCGGCGGCAAGGGGCCGCTCACGCAGATGCAATTGCCAATCGCCGATCTCGATGAAGCGATGAAGCACATCGTCCATCCAACCGATTTCATGCTGAAGCGCTACGCGGCCGACCCGCAGATCAAGCGGCCCATCTGCATGAACTGGGACGAGCGTGGCCGGTTGTGGATCGCCGAGTCGGTCGATTATCCGAACAATCGCCGGGCGGACGGCGGCAATGACCGCATTGTCATCTGTGAAGACACCGACGGCGACGGCGTGGCCGACAAATTCACCGTCTTCGCCGACAAGCTGTCGATCCCGACCAGCTTCGCTTTCGCCCATGGCGGCATCGTCGTTACGCAGGCACCGCACACCCTGTTCCTGCGTTCCAGCAAGGGGGACGATGTCTGCGACGAACGCCAAATCCTGTTTAGCGGTTGGGGTACCGGCGACACCCATGCCGGCCCCTCCAACCTCCGCTACGGCTTCGACGGCTGGTACTACGGCATCGTCGGCTACTCCGGCTTCCGCGGCACCGTTGCCGGTGAAACCCACAAGTTCAGCCAGGGCTTCTTCCGCTTCAAACTCGCCGCCGCCGACAATAGCGTGCGCTGCGAAAAGCTCGAATTCCTTCGCTCTACCAGCAACAACTCGTGGGGGGTCGGCTTCAGCGAAGAGGGGCTACTCTTCGGTTCTACCGCCAACGGTAATCCGAGCGTCTTCATGCCGATCCCCAATCGCTATTACGAAAAGGTGCGCGGCATGTCGGCAAGCGTGTTGCCGACGATCGCGACCAGCAATCGGTTCTATCCGATCACCGCCAAGGTCCGGCAGGTCGATTTCCATGGCGGGTTCACCGCGGCCGCCGGCCATGCCCTCTATACGGCGCGCACCTATCCGAAGGAGTATTGGAACCGCACCGCGTTTGTCGCCGAGCCGACCGGCCATCTTGTCGCCACATTCGTCCTCTCCAAGAACGGCGCCGGTTTCAGCGCCAAGAATTCGTGGAACCTTGTCGCCAGTGATGACGAGTGGTGCGCTCCGATCGCGGCGGAAGTCGGGCCCGATGGCAATGTCTGGGTCATCGACTGGTACAACTACATCGTCCAGCACAATCCAACTCCCGCCGGCTTCAAGACCGGCAAGGGCAACGCGTACGAGACGCCGCTGCGTGACAAGACCCACGGCCGCATTTACCGCCTGGTGATGAAAGATGCTCCGAAAGCCCAGGCACGGCCGTCCCTCGGAACACCACGGGAAATGGTCGCCGCCCTCACGAGTGACAATTTGTTCTGGCGATTGCACGCCCAGCGCCTCTTGATCGAACGAGGCAAGAAGGACCTTGTGCCTGAACTTGCGAAGTTAATCGCCGACCGGTCCGTCGACGAGACGGGACTGAATGCAGGCGGCACGCACGCGATTTGGACGCTGCACGGACTTGGCGCTGTTGATGGTAACGAGGAGATCCTTGCTGCCGCGCTGCAGCACAAGTCCGCAAGCGTTCGGCGTGCCGCCGTCCTATCGCTGCCTTCGACCAAGAGCAGCTCTGACGTCATTGCCAAGAGCAGCCTGCTGGACGACGCGGACGCCCAGGTCAAACTGTCGGCCTTGCTCGCCCTCGCCAACATGCCTCAGCACGCTCCCGCCATCGCTCTTCGCTTGTCGCGTGCCGCCCAGACCGAGGCATTCGTTGGCGACAAGAGTTTGCGCGACGCCCTCATCATGGCCGCCGCCGCGGACGCCCCGTCATTTCTGCAAGGACAGGCGCAAGATAAACAGCTCGATCCCACGTATCTCGACATCGTTCGGGCAGTCGCGGCTCACCACGCGGCCCAGAAGGACAGCGATATTCCCAAGCTTATCGCGTCACTGCCAAAAGCGCGCCCGGAATACATCGAGGCGGTCTTGGACGGCATGCTCAAGGGGCTGTCCAAGGGTCGCGAAATCAAATCGGACAATGCCATCGCGCGCGATATGAAGGAAATCTACCTCAAGGTGTCAGGAGCCGGCAAAGGCAAGGTCTTGCGCCTGGCCACGGCGATTAACGTCACCGGCTTCGAGAAGCAGCTTGGCGAGATCGCGGTCACCTTGGAGAAAGTGCTCGCCGACGCAAAGCAAATCGACACCGTCCGTCTCGAAGCAGCCCAGCAACTGATCGCCCTCCGGCCTAATGACACGAAATCGCTCGCCAGGATACTCGATTTCATTTCACCGCAGTCGAGTCCACAGCTAAGTGTCGGCATTCTCGAAGCGGTCGGCACGAGCGATTCCGCCGGCCCGTTGCTATTGGAGCGTGTGAACGCGTTCACGCCGCTGGCTCGTGCCACCGCGTTTCGCATTGTGCTGAGCCGGCCCGAATCGACTCGCCAATACCTCGACGCCGTCGATCAGGGCAAACTCTCCTTGAGCGAACTGTCGCTCGATCAGAAGCAAGCGTTGGCGTCGCATCCGGAAAAGAAGATCGCCGCCCGCGCCATGGCGATTCTGGCCAAGGGAGGTGGCTTGCCAAGCGCCGACCGACAAAAGGTTGTGGAGGAATTTTTGACCTTATTGGACAAGAAGGGAAACGTCGCGGCGGGCAAAGCGGTGTTCAAACAGAATTGCGCCCTCTGCCACACCCATTCCG
>DASRSQ010000125.1:0-3975 GCA_035656475.1 Gemmataceae bacterium
GGCTGGGGACGCCCCGTCATTCTTGAAAATCTGCACCTGCGCGCCCGTCCGAACGCAGCAATAGTATCGGCCGAGCGATCGTGGAGCGTTTCCGCCACGCGGCTCGCCTATTTTCAATTTCAGGCCATCCGGAGTGACCGCTTCATACATGAGCGAAGGTCCAACAGGAATGGCGGCGACCACGTCAATCTGAAAGCAGTCCTCAGCAATGTCGTCGACAATGGAGAACTGCTCGGGCCGCACCGAGACCATGACCGGGTCGCCTTGAAGAAATCGGCCCGGCACAACGATGCATGCCCCGACGGCCAGCCGGACTCGTACTTGCGAATTGTCCGAGTCGACAATTCTGCCTTCGAGATGATTGGCGGCACCGATGAAACTGCTGACGAACAGATTTGCCGGGGCGTCGTAGAGATCGCTCGCGGTGGCGAACTGCTCCACCTGCCCGGAGCGCATCACGGCGATGCGGCTCGCCATGCTCATGGCCTCGTCCTGGTCGTGAGTGACCAATATCGCCGTTATCCCCAAGTCACGCTGGATACGACGAAGTTCGAACTGCATCTCGAAGCGCAGGGCCTTGTCGAGGGCGGCGAGCGGCTCGTCAAGGAGAAGAATGCGCGGACGGATCGCCAGGGCACGGGCGAGAGCAACGCGCTGCTGCTGGCCGCCGGAGAGCTTGCGCGGATAGCGATCGGCGAGGCTCTCGATGCGCGTCAGGGAAAGCATGGCGGCGACGCGCTCGGCAATTTCCGAGGAGCCTGCGCCCGCAGCTTCCAGGCCATAGGCGACGTTGCGCGCCACCGTCATGTGCGGGAAGAGCGCGTAATTTTGGAAGACGATGCCCACTCGGCGACGCGAAGCAGGCAGATGATCGATCGGCAGGCCGTCGACCAACACGCGGCCGCGCGTCGACCGCACGAAACCCGCAATGATTCTGAGCAGGGTCGTCTTGCCGCAACCGCTCGGGCCAAGGAGTGCAATCATCTCGCCCGGATCGACTGAGAGGCTGATATCGTTGACGGCGGCTACCCTTTCGTACTCGTGGAAAATGCGTTCAAGGCGCAAGCTCTGTGCACGATATTCCCGAGGCGCATTCTGCGGGGTGTCGGTCACACCGGCGATTTCCTGTTGTGTATCGAGGACGCTCGACGTCCGTATCAAAGCCGTTGCCATGCAACATCCATGCTTCCGGCCTAGCGGAGTTGCCGATCAAGGCCAAACAGCCGATCCATGACCATCAGCAGGGTCAACGCGGTAATCGTGATCAGGCCAGAGACCGCCGCCGTTCGAACATCGAGATTGGTCTGCAGCATTCCCCACATGCGCATCGGCAGCACTTCGGTTCTGGCGTCCGAAAGAAAGAGCGACACCGGAACGTTGTCGAAAGACGCCATAAAGCCGATGAATGCGCCGGCAGCGATGCCAGGCGCGATGATCGGCAGCGTTACCCGACGGAATGTAAAGAACGCGCCGGCGCCGAGGCTGGCGGAACTATCCAGCAGGTTAGCGTCGAGTTGCGACAGGCCGGCACTCGTCGTCCGGATGATGAACGGAACGACAATGATAACGTGGCCAATCACAATGAGGGGCAGCGACCCGCCAAATCCCAGCAGGGTAAAGTACATGAGCGCAGCTAGGCCGTAAGCGAGCGAGGGCACGACCAGCGGCATGACGAAGAGAATGTCGAGCGCACGCGCCCAAGCGCTCCGACTTCTGCCGATTGCCAGCGCGGCCATCGTGCCAAGCACAGCCGCGACCACGGTGGCGCTGACCGCTATCTCGAAGCTGTGCAGAGCCGCCCGCTGTATCGGACGCGACTGCGCCGAATCGAACAATGCCGCGTACCATCTGAGAGAGAAACCCGGTGGCGGGACCTTGAGCGCAAGGCCGCTGGTGAGCGACACGAGGAGGACGACGACGATCGGCGCCAGCAGCAGAAGGATCGCAAAACCGGCGATCGCGCGAAGCAAGATGCGGTATGTGAGGCCTTCGCGCTGCAGGCGGGGAACGGCTACGAGATCAGTCATGGACGTAGGCGGCGCTGCGGCGCGTTACGAGCGCAAACATTGTGATGGTCGCAAGCACCGCCAGTGTGAATACCACCGCCAGCGCAGCGCCGAATGGCCAGTTGAAGAGCACCGAAACCTGATTGTTCATGTATTGCGGTAGATAGACTAGCCGGCCGCCACCTATGATCGCCTGCGAAAAGTAGGCACTGACCGCGCCCGCGAACACGATGATCGCACCGGCCGCGAACCCGGGCATGCTGAGCGGCATGATGATGCGAAACAGGGTGCGCCAGGGGCCGGCGCCCAGCGAAGTCGACGCCTCAAGCAGAAAGGGATCGACGCGCAGGAGAACAGTGAGAAGCGCCAGGACCATGATTGCCATCTCGCTCTGTGCGAGCTGCACGACGAGGCTGGCCTCGTTGTTGAGAAGCCTGATCGGCGACGAGATCAGGCCGAGCCAGCTGGCAAGATTGTTGATCGGGCCTTGGTCTCCGAGGATTACGACCCAGGCGAAGGTCTGCACCACGGTCCCAATCAGCAGCGGCAGGATGATGACCGCGAGCAAGAAGCGTCGGAGGAGTCTTCCGCCGCCGAGATAAAGAAGTGCGACCGGATACGACAGGAAGCTGGTGACGATGACGGTCTTCACCCCGAGCAAGATCGTGTAAGCGGTTATCTTCCAGCCAAATCCATCGCTGGCGAACCGCACGTACTGCGCCGGGCTCGCGGTGGTGAGATCGTTGCCAGAATGGAAACTGACGAAGACAAGGATCGCGATCGGCGCGAGGAAGAAGCACGCAAAATAGGCAGCTAGCGGTATCGCAAGCTGCCATTGCCCAAAACGAAAGGGTAGCTCGACGCCTGCTCGGCGCGGCGTCGAGCGAGAAATTCGAGCCACTTAGCTGGCAACCGTCTTGGTGTATTCGTCCACCCAGCCGGGGAGGTACTTGTTGATCTTCGCCCAATCGTACGTGATCATCTTCGCCAGGTCGTCGTGTGATTTGATCACGCTCGGTGGGAAGTCCGCCGAGAGGTCAACGTTGTTGTTCACTGACAGGAAGTTATAGGGCTTGGCCTGCAGCGCGGTCTGCACGGGAGCACTGATGACCGTGTCGATGTACTTGTATGCCAGGTCCGGCTGCTGGGCGCCCTTGGCAATGTGCAGCGTGTTGTAGAACATCGGCGTGCCGGAATCCGGATTGACGAACTCGATGTCGACGCCCCGAGCCTGGAGGTTGGAAATTCCGGTGTAGGTGTGGAACAGGACGTCGATCTGGCCTTGCTGGAAAAGCGTCGGTATCGACACGCCATCGCCAACCGCGCCAGCGTGCGGCAGGAATTCCTTCAACGCCTTGAACAGCGGCGAGACGTCGTCAACGGATCCCCCGAGCTGCTTGTTCATTTCGAGCAGGCCGAGCACGCTCGACGACGTCTGGAAGCCGGTCAATCCGACCTTGCCGTAATATTTCGGACTGAGGAGGTCGAGCCATCCGGTGGGCTTGTCGACCTTCTTCGGATTGTAGCCGATCCCGATCATCTGTGCTGAGACGCCGACGCCCCACTGGTCGACAAACACCGGGGGGACGAAGTCGCGATTGGTGAGCTTGGTAGCGTCGAATGGTTCCAGAATGCCCGCATCGATGGCGACGATGCGGGGACCGGGATCAAGAACAAGCGCATCGAACGGTGGCTTGCCGCGAGACGCACTCGCTTTCGCCACCTCATCGTCGGCGAGCAGACTTGCAAAGCTCAGATCTATGTCCTGCTTCTGGAGCGCAGGGACCACGATCGCCGTGTAAGCGTCCTCCCAGGCGCCGGGATACATGCCCACAACAAGCTCTTGAGCTGCCTTGGCGCGTAAGGGGAGCACTGAAGTCAACGCCGCGGCCGATGCGCCCAACAAGACCGCGCGCCGCGAGACCGGATGATCGATCAGAGAACGATTCATTGTTGCTTCCTTTCCTTG
>DASRSQ010000126.1:0-3134 GCA_035656475.1 Gemmataceae bacterium
CCTCCCGCAGTGCCGCAGCTGATGGATAGCGTTGTGCTGGTTCCGAGCGAAGGCACTTTTCGCAGATGGTGGCCAGATCGCGCGGGATGGAAGGGGCCAGTCGATGAACCGACAGTGGTTCGGTACACAGTAGCAGCCGGAGCGTCTCGATAGGCGATTCGCCCCTAATCGGGGGCCGGCCGGTCAATAGCTCGTACAGGATTGCGCCCAGCGAGTAGATATCGGCCCCCACTCCGACGCCGCGAATTCGTCCGTTGGCCTGTTCAGGGGCCATATAACTCGGCGTGCCCAGGAAAGCGTTGGTCGTGCTGTGGAGAGAGGCCTCTTCCACGTAAAACTTCGCCAGACCAAAGTCCGTGATCTTCATTTCCAACTGCGGGTGGTCGGCAACAATCAGCACATTGGCCGGTTTCAGGTCGCGATGAATCACCCGATGGTCGTGCGCGAACTGAACGGCGCCGGCGAGCTTGACAAGCAATTCGGCCGCGACCCGCGCAGGCCATGGATTGCCGTGCAAGTGATCAGCGAGCGTGCCACCTTCGATCAGCTCCATGGCGAAATAGGGAAGCCCTTCGTGTTCGCCATAGTCGTACACTTGCACAATGTGAGGATGGCGCAGGGAAGCGACAACCTGCGCTTCGGCCCGAAAACGTGCCAGCAGGGACCGATTCTCGGCGTCGATCAAGCGCACCATTTTTAGCGCGACGTAGCGATTCAGTGCTGGCTGATGTGCCTTGTAAACGACGCCCATTCCGCCGCTGCCGATTTGTTGGATGATGCGGTAGCTGGCATTGACGTTCATACTGACAGAGGCGTCGTTCCTTGCGACCGGCTCCTGGGGCGCTTGTGCTGCGTCTGGCGGCGCGAGTGCCCGGTGCAGCCGCACTTGCTCGCCCAAGACCGCTGCGTGGCGAGGGAAACGTTGCTTGAAATCGCTGAGTTTGGGCTGCTCTCCTGATTGCTCGCGGGCCAAAAATTCCGCGTAGATGACATCGACAGCCAGTTCGGCATCAGCGGCGACGGCCGGAAACTCGCGGAGATAGTCTTCGGCAGCCTTTGGTAATTCGTGCTGCCAGCGCGCGTCGAGATCGATGCAAATCAAAGCTGTCAGCTCGGTGGCGGAAATGTCCGGCAGATCCGCGACGAAGGAGGTCAGATCCGGACCAGCGCCCTGCTGCCAGGCACCCTCAAACCGTAGTGCCGCGCTCGCCGCGTGCCCCGCAGCCCCGGTCGCGGCCCTCGGACTGTCAGGTTGAGGCGAATTCATGTGCGGCCGGCAGGTCGTGGTCTCTGCTGGGCATCGAACAAAGTTCCTACTACTTCAATCGCCGCCGCGTGGCGAAATAGAACGGTCGCTCCAATCAATCGGCGACGCTTAACTGCCGCTCAAGTCGCGCAAGCGCGCGCGATAGCTGCATCCGCCGCGATGGAGCGCTACCCCCCATCGTCGCGGCGACTTTGTCCCAACTCACTCCCTCGGTGCGCAATTCGAAAACGCGCCATTCTTCGTCCGTTAACAACTCACGAATCCGATGTATTTGTTCGTTGCGCTCCACCATCTGACTGGGGCTGGGCTGGCTGTCGGCCACGGAGTCGAGTGCTTCAGGCTCGGCCACTAAACGGCGGATGTCGCGAACGAGGGACCTTTCTTTACGGGTGCGGGAAATCAGGCGATTGCGGGCCATGGTTACCAAGAGGCCCACGAGTTGATCGGGACGTTCGAGAACATATTCGCCGTTGGCAGCACGGAAGAAGAAGCTCGCCAGCACCGATTGGCAAACGTCGAGCGAATCGAATACACGATTGAAGCTCGCGTCACGAATTCGCAAACGGATTTCCCGGCGAATCAACGGTTCGACCCGGTCGACCAATTCGGCCGCGGCCCGTTGGTCGCCGGCCCTGATCCGCCGGACGAATTCCTCAAAATCAGTTTGCTCAGACATGCTTGGCCAAGCGGAAGACCCGGTTGCAGATGGCGCAGCAAAAAAACTCTTACGGAAACGTTCGTTTTCTCGTGCGAATGCGATAGAGGAGGTGGGGGCCCGGTTCGAGGTCGACGCCATCATAGCATCGCCGAACCGAGCAAGCACCTTTGAGCGAGATCCCAGCGCGACTGCCCAAAACTGGGGGGCAGGATGCAATCGCCGCTTTAGCAAGCGAATCGACCGTCGCAGCGGCTCCTACGTTCCGTCCGATCGACATCAATATTCCGGAGGTTTCGCTGATGCACCGTCCTAGCCTATTCGCCGTGTTGGCTGCGCTAAGTCTTTCCTCCCTGGCTGTGAACGCGAGAGCAGGAGGTTTCTCGGTCAGCGGTAGCATCGGGGCCAATGATCAAAGCACCTCGTTCTCCTTGGGCTCGTACGAAAAGGATAATCTGGCGGTGAACGCGGGAGATCACACGAATTACGACAGTTTCGGTCCGAATCAGCCTAGCTACCACGCCTCGTCAAGCTCCTATGCGGGAGCAGACGGATTGCACGCTTCGGCGCACGCGGAAATGCAAAAGCTAACCACGGGCGACGGATTCCACACCTTTACTTTTGGCGCCTCCTCCGCCGCTACCGCCGTATTCGACGACGTGATGATCAGTGGTCCGGCCGGGTCTGGTCCCATTAGTGTTTCCTACAATATGCTGCTCGAGGGGTCGTTCATCGTCGGTTCAAATGCAACATCTTCGGGCGTGTCTCAAAGCGGGGCGTCGATCGTGGTTGATTTCTTTGGACAGGGTAGCAATCTGGGCGGCGTAAGCTACGGGGCAATCAGCGCGAATGGCGGCGATCCGACATACACCAGCGATAACAATACCGTGTTCAACGGCAGTAAGGTCCTTTCCAGCCCTACTTTCTCCGTGCCGGTGAACACGCCATTCTCGATTGAAGTGCAGCTTGACGCGGCCACCGTCGTCAAGGGATTCGCGAACGATATTTGGAACCTTGTTGCCAACACCGATTTCGGCGACACCCTCACGTTCGTCACGAATGGTCCTGTCTTCAATCTTCCGGCCGGCTACACCGTGAACAGCAACGAGGCCCACATCTCCGACAATTCCTACAGCGTTCCCGAACCGTCGGGCTTGTTGTTGATGGGATCAGCGACCCTGCTTTTACTCTGGCGCCGTCGCAGCCAGGAAT
>DASRSQ010000127.1:0-10053 GCA_035656475.1 Gemmataceae bacterium
AACTTCGACAGCATGTACGCCACCACCGAGGAACTTTGGTTCGACGAATGGGAGCACGGCGGCCCGCCCTGGGGCAAGAACCGCGCGTCGTACGAAAAACATTCGCCGCATCGTCTCGCCGCGAATCTTGGCAAGTTTAAGACGCCGATGTTGATCATCCACAACGACCTTGATTTTCGCGTGCCGGTCAGTGAAGGCATCCAGCTTTTCACATCGTTGAAGCGTCAGGGCGTTGAGTCGCGCTTCATCAACTTCCCCGACGAGGGACACTGGGTGCTGAAGCCGCGCAACAGCCAATACTGGCACCGCGAGGTGTTCGGGTGGCTGAAGAAGCATGTGCCGCCGGGGCCGAAGTGAGGATTGCGATTTGACGCATTGTTCGCAATGATTAGATCATTGCGAGCAATGAGGAGCGATCATGCCGAATCCATTTCCTGGAATGGACCCGTACCTGGAAGGTGACTTGTGGATGTCGGTGCACACGGACCTGTGTGCCGAGATCGCACGCCAGCTAGCGCCGAAGATACGGCCAAAATATGTGGTTCTCACAACGCGGCGTGTTGTGCTGGCGCCGCCGGACGAGAACGAGCGCAACGGCCTACATCGCTTTCCCGACGTTGGCATTCTTACTCCCGGACCGGCAACGAGCACCCCTCGCACAGGCGTGGCGACCGCCCCGCTGGTGCTTCCCGCTGCGTTTCCGGAACCGATTCCACACATCACGGTCGAAGTACGCGACGTCGCCGAACGCCGACTGGTCACGTGCATCGAGGTGCTAGCTCCAACCAACAAAGTCGGTACTGGCATTGAGGATTACGCGGCCAAGCGCTATCAGATTGTTTCAGGTTCCGCACATCTTCTGGAAATCGACCTATTGCGGATGGGGGCGCGTTTCACAACGGCGGAACCATTGCCGAAGTTTCCCTACTTTGTTTTTCTCAGCCGAGCGGAAAATCGAAAAGACGTAGAGATTTGGCCGATCGCATTGAATTCGCCGTTACCGCAGGTGAATGTGCCGCTCTTGCGTGACGATCAAGATGCCGTACTCGATCTCCAACGGGCGTTAACCACGGTCTACGATATTCTCGGCTACGATGAGCTGGTGAACTACCAGCTCCCTCCTCCCGGTTCGCTATCCGCCGCCGACCGCGATTGGGTGGATGAGCAATTGCGGCGTTCCGGCCGACGGTCAGCGTGAGTGAAATTATCCGGTAAGGTCAATGTCGGTAGTTGCTCGATTGCAGCGAGGGGCCTCTCCCCCGGTCTGGTGGGCATCTACTCCTCAGACCTCAGACCGCGTAAAAATCAGGGTTTGTCGCGAATCGACATGACCACGACCTCGTGGTCATCTACTCGCCAAAGGGAATTGAAGGCAGGAAAATGTTCGAATCGATCATGCGGTGGTTCCGTCGCAAGCCCGAGCCCGGGCACGTTTCGCCCGGCTCGCCTCCGGGCGGTCCGATGTCGCCCGGCGCCCGTGTTTGGGCGCCATGGGAGGGGCAGTTCCTCTATTCCGCCACGATCGTCTCGGTCGTCGGGCCGAACGTGACGGTCCGGTTCGACACCGGCGAGGAGAAGGGCGACCTCCTCGACAATCTACGGCCGCTACGTCCCGACAAGCAAATTGTCAGCGGCCAACAGATCTTCATGATGTATGACGCCGAGGCGCGCAGCTACATGTTCTATCCCGCCACCGTGCGGAGCGTGACCGGCGAATACTTCGAGGTCATGCGCGAAGACAACCGGCCGGAAGGTCGCGTCCACGTCAAGCGCGTGCGGATTCCGGAGTCAGCGTTGCCGTTGAACCTGGAACCCGAGTGGGTGATGCAGAGCTTCGTGCGTCTGAAGGAGCCGGAATTTTTCGACGTCAACATAATGGCTGATACTTCTCTCGCAAACCCCATCTGGGCAAGCCGGCGTGAGATCGACACGCTCTATCAGGCAAACGATCGCGTCCTGGCTCGCTGGCACGACTACTACTGGTATCCAGCCACGGTCATGTCGATCAGCAAGGAAGGCATCCAGGTCCACTTCGCCGACGGCGATCGCGGCTTCGTGATGGAGAAGCACCTGCTGCCCCTCTATTGCGAGGAAGGTGAACGCATCTTCATCCGCCCGCCCGAGGAAGCCCGGCTCATGTACTCGCCGGCGATCATCACGCGCATCGACGGCGAAATGCTCGACGTCGAATTCGAGGCGAACGACCAGCAAGAGAGTCGACACGTCTCGGGCCTGTCGATCAACCGCGCCCGCTTCTGGCGTTTGCCGAAGGGAACGCGTCCGCTCAACCTGGACGCGGGCACGTCGGTGCTCGTGCTGCTCGGCGCCTACTGGTACCCGGGCCGCATTTTGCCGGCGCGAGAGGAAAACATGTTCGGCCCGCGCGAGGATGTCGTCTTCATCGAGTTGCTCTACGGCGCCCACGACGTCATGGTGACGCCAGAGCTGATCAAGCCGATGCGTTTCTCCGCCGGCACCGAGGTCGAATGCGCCCGCGGCGGCGGGGCGTACATCGCGGCGAAAATCGCGGAGGTGAAGGGAGAGAAGTTGCTGGTCAAGTATTTGTAAATCGAACGGTAGGCTACTCGTGATATAATTGGACGGTGCAAGGGCCCTCATGCTCAAGCGTGCCACGTTGCTGATTCCATTGACATTCAACGACGGCACAATCGTGCCTCGACCGATGCTGGCAGCAATGGAGCGCGAGATCTTTCTAACCTTCCAAGGTTGGACTTTGGTCGGCGAGGTAAAGGGCGCCTACCAAATGCAGCAGACCGGCCAAAAGAACATAGACCGACTGCTTCACGTCTGGGTCGTGTTGGAAGAGTCAGACATTCCCAAACTGCGGGACATGATCGCTCGGTTTGGCACGACATTGGGCCAAGTTGCGATGTATCTGGAGATCAGTGAGTCGCACGTGGAGTTGGTGCCGCCCCGCGTGGAGGATTGACATGACCAAAGCCGCTGAAATACTGACGCAGGCGGAGCAATTGGCAGGCTCCGTGCAATCGTGGGCTGACCTCTCCAACGGGCTGTATGATCCGCAAAGCGGACTCCTGACGCGTTCCTATCCAACACGGGCGGAGCGTGAGGAATTCGCAAAGACGCCGGAATACGAGCGGATCCAGCACCTGCTCGAGGAGGCGCGCGACCGATTCGGAATGGTAGCCGGTGCAACCCCAAAGACGCGCGGCAAGCTCGTTGTATCCGTCCCTATTTCTTTGCAAGGCGCCCTGGAACGGGAGGCATACGCTGAAGGTGTGAGTGTCGATCAGTTAGTCGTTGCCAAGCTTGCGGCGCAAATGAAAGACCTTGCAGGAGCGACCTGATTCCATGCCAAACCTTTCCCTCACCGGCCGTGTCGCGCTTGTCACCGGCGCCGGCGTCGGCATCGGGCGCGCGACAGCGCTCCTGCTCGCCCAGGCCGGTGCCGCGGTTGGCGTTCACTATCACACCAGCGAGGCCGATGCTCGCGCCGTCGCTCGGCAAATCGAAGACGCCGGCGGCAAGGCGTTCCTCTTGCCGGGCGATCTGTCGGTCGAGGCCGACGCCAATCGCGTTGTCGATCAGCTCGTCGCCCAGGCGGGCCGGCTTGACATCGTCTTCAACAACGCCGGGTCGCCGCTCAAATTCACGTCGATCGAGGATTGCTCGCTCGAACACTGGCACCGCGTCTACGATGTCAACGTCACCTCGGCGTTTCTCGTCACGCGCCGGGCGATTCCGCATCTGCGGGCGACTGGCAACGGCAGCATCGTCAACAATCTCTCCCTCTCCGTCCAGACCGGCGGCTCGGGCGGCGGCGGCATCTACGGCTCCGCCAAGGGCGCGCTGCTCGCGCTCACACGCACCATGGCCCGCGAACTCGCCCCGAAAGTCCGGGCCAACGGCATCATGCCCGGCGTCATCGCGACCAATCATCACGCCGTCTTTTCCACCCCGGCCAAGATGGAAGACTACAAGAAGCAGACGCCGCTCGCTCGCAACGGCACCGCCGAGGAGGTCGCCCAGGCGGTGCTGTTTCTTGCGAGCGATGCATCGAGCTTCATGACCGGCGCCATCCTCGACATCAACGGCGGCCGATTCCTGCGGTAAACCATGCTCGAAATCACTGCGACGAACGCGATCGACTATCTGCGCCGCCAGGGCTGGATCGGCGATGGCCCCGCTCACGCCGAGGAACTGAGCGGCGGCGTATCTAACCTGGTATTGCGCATCACGACTCCGGAACGCCTGTTCGTCCTCAAGCAATCACGCCCGCAACTGCGCACGCGCGACGCCTGGTTCAGCGACCTCGATCGCATCGAGCGCGAGCGCGAGGTGATGCAGGCACTGCATCCCCTCCTGCCCGATGTGGTGCCGGAGGTGCTGTTCGCGGATAGGGCAAACTACGTATATACGATGAGTCACGCGCCGCTGGATTCGCAGGTGTGGAAGGCGCAGTTGCTTGCGGGAAGCTTCGACCTCGATCTCGCATCGCGCGTCGGCCGCGTGCTCGGCCGCATTCATCAAGGCGCTGCCGACCATTCCGAGCACTTCGCGGCGTACCGCGATCACAATGTGTACGTGCAACTGCGCGTCGATCCGTTCTATCGCCGCGTGCAGGAACGCCGCCCCGAGTTCGCTGCCGCCATCGAGCCAATCGTTACGCAGATGTTGACGCTCAAGGAGTCGCTCTGCCACGGCGACTACACGCCGAAGAATATGCTAATCCGTTCTTTCCCCTCGCCTTCTGGGAGAGGGGGTGAGGGGCAAGGTTTCACGCTGGTGGATTACGAGACCGCTCACTTCGGCGATCCGACGATGGACCTCGGCTTGTTTCTGACGCACCTCACGCTGAAGGCCGTGCGTGCTCCCGAACATCGCGATACCATCGTGTCGCTGATGCGACGCTTCTGGCAGGCATACGCCGCCGAGGTCACGTTCCGCACGCCCGCCGAACTCGAACATCGCGGTGTCAAACATTATGGCGTCTGTCTGCTGGCTCGCGTGGACGGCACGAGCCCCGTCGATTATCTGTTCGAAGAGGCGAAACGCGAACACGTCCGCCGAATTGCCCGCGCGATCTTGCTGGATGACGTCGCCACCTGGGAGTCGGTCTGGAGCAACATTTTGTAGCCGAAAGGCCACTTCTCGTTTGCATGCGCGGCGGTGATTCTGAATAATGAGACCATAATCTTCCGCCGAGGAGATCCCGCCATGATGAAGCACATTCTCGTGCTCACCACGCTCACTTTGCTCCCGCTGCTGGCACGTGCCCAGGACGAGAAGAAGGTCGACAAGGAGTGGATCGACAAGGTCGCGCAGATGCCGGCCGCCGAGCAGGTCAAGGTGGTCACGGCGAAGCTGCAAGAGCTCAACTTCAAGCTGCCCGAAACCGTGACCTCGAAAATCGAGGACGATAAGGTGGTCGAGTTCGGCTTTCATGGCAACGGCGTCGAGCACATCGAAGCAGTCGCCGCGCTCAAGCATGTGCGCAAGCTGAACTTCGCCGGCAGTGCGATCACCTCCGACACCGACAAGTACCGCGTGAAGGACCTGACGCCGCTCAAGGATTTGCCGCTCGTCGAACTGAACATGCGCTGGTGCCTGGCAAAGGACTTGTCGCCGTTGAAGGGAATGAAGCTGACGTCCCTGGATTGCAGCGTCTGTGCAGCGGTGTTCACGCTCGCGCCGCTGGAAGGCATGCCGTTGATCTCGCTCAATTGTGCCCAGACGTCGGTGGTGTCGCTGGCGCCGCTCAAGGGAATGCCGCTGGAATCGCTCGACATCTCGTACAACAAGGTGACCGATCTGACGCCGCTCAAGGGCGCGCCGCTCGTTTCGTTCGCGGCTTCCTACAGCACCGTCTTCGATCTGCGGCCGCTCAAAGGGATGCCATTGATGTCGGTCGGCGTCTATCACACGCCCGTGGCGGACCTGTCGCCGCTGAAGGGGATGCGGCTCACGTCGCTGTCGGCAGGGCACACGAAAATCGCGGATCTGTCGCCATTGAAGGGGATGCCGCTCGCGGTGCTGGACGTGCGCGCGACATCGGTGCGCGACTTCAGTGCGCTCAAGGGAATGCCGATGCAAGCGCTGTATGCCCATGGATCGCCGATCGCGAGCGTGGCGCCGCTGAAAGGAATGCCGCTGACGACGCTGTACGTGACGGGACCAGTGACCGATTTCACGCCGCTCAAGGGGATGCCGCTGACGACGCTGTACTTTCCCGGCGCGAAGGTGAAGGATCTGTCGCCGCTCAAGGACATGAAGATCACGCAGATCTGGCCGTCGGGCAATCCGTTCACGAGCATCGCCCCGCTCAAGGACATGCAACTCGGCATCCTCGACCTGGCCGACACGCGTGTCAGCGATTTGACGCTGATCAAGCAGATGCCGGTGTCGCAGCTAACGATCACGCGCACTCCGGTGAAGTCGCTGGCGCCGCTCAAGGGTTCGAAGGTCACCTGGCTGGAACTCGCCGAGACGACGGTGACCGATCTGCGGCCGGTGAAAGACATCCATTTCGCCTACCTCGGCTTCGCCAAGTCGGCAGTCAAGGATTACTCGGTCCTGCGCGGCATGACCATCGAGAACCTGTCGTGCACCATTCGCACCAAGAACGATCTCGCCCCCATCCGCGGCATCAAAGGCCTGCGCTTTCTCAACGGCAAAGACGCCCAGGAGCAATTGAAATGATCATGCATCGTATGGCCGCCAGCTCGATCCTGTCCGCGCACGCCTGCGGCGTTGCGACCAAACGGGCGCTGCTTGTAATTCTGGTCCTGGCTGCCGCGCCCTTCGCTCACGCCCAATCGAAATCCTTCGCCGACGCGAAATTGCTCTGGACCTTGCAATGGGACGCCGACTGGGTGACATCCGTCACGTTCGTCGGCAACAACAAAGTCGTCGCGGGCAACAAGGTGGGCGACATGCTGTTGTGGACCTTGCCCGATGCGCCCGCCGACAAGGCCCCGATGCCGACGCGACGTCTCGCTGGCCACACCAACGAAGTTTCGCGCCTGCTAACGACGCCCGATCAGAGGACGGTCATCTCGGCCAGCCTCGATCACACCATCAAGTTCTGGGACATGACCAGCGACGGCGGCGCGCCCGGTGTCGTTGTCCTCAACGAACGCGCGCGCTACGAGGCCGAGACGCGCAAGCGGAAGGCGCCGGCGATCGTCGAAGCGAAGGTGACGGTGCAGAAATCGACGCGCGAGCTCACCGGGCACAAGGATTGGGTCCTCGGTCTGTCGATGACGCCCGATGGCAAAACGCTCGTTTCCGGCGCCGATCGCGTCGTGGGACCGAAGAAGCAGAAGGAAGGCGAACTCATCGTCTGGGACTTGCCGGCGGGGAAGGAAGTTCGTCGCATTTATCTGAAAGGCTGGCCATGGGGCCTGGCGATTTCGCCGGATGGGCAGACCATTGTCGCGGCCGAGCGTGTGCCGCTGGTGTTCGATTCTGGCAGCCGTTCGGGCCTGGCGCTGTGGAACGCACAGACCGGCGCGATGAAGGTCGACCTCAGCAAGACGATCAAGGAACGTATGGCCGCGGCCGCCTATTCGCCTGACGGCAAGTGGCTCGCCGTCTGTCGCGGCGGCGAGTCGAACGGCCTCTCCGGCAAGGTCACGCTCCTCGATCCCGCCACGGGCAAGAAGCTGCGCGAAACCAATCCCGGCCATCTCGACGGCGCCACCGACCTCGCCTTTCATCCCGACGGCAAGCACATCTTCTCCGCCGGCCGCGATACCACCGTCAAGATCTGGCAACTCGAAGACGGCAAGCACGTGAGCGATCTCGGCAAAGGCCGCGGCGGCCAGTTCAAGGACTGGATCTGCGCCATCGCCATCAGCCCTGACGGCAGCCGCCTCGCCGCCGCCGACATGGCCGGCGCGGTGCAGATCTGGTCCCTGCGTTAAAAAGAAGCAACCGATGCGATGCCTCATCACTGTCATCCTCACCCTTACCGTCGCTTCCAGCGCTTTTGGCGGCGAACCCGCGAAAGCGCCTTCGATCAACGAACGGCTCAAGGCCGACGTCGATGCGGCACCGCTCTCGCTGCGCTTCAAGGGAACGACGGCGGACGACTGCAAGGCATGGCAAAATGAATTCGCGGCCAAGCTAAGGTCGCTGCTTGGGCCACACGCGCCGCCGGCGAAATGGCAAACGCAGATCGTCAGCATCAAGGAATTTGACGATTACCGGCGCGAGGAGTTGATCCTTACGGCAGAGGGGCATCCGTCATTGCCGATCTACGTGCTTGTGCCGAAGGGCAAGAAGGGCAAGCGCCCCGCCGTTCTCGCGCTGCACGGGCACGGCGCCCATGGGCATCACCCGATCGCCGGGCGCGATGACCTGCCGGGCGTCGCCAACGCGATCAAGAACAACAACTACGACTACGGCCGGCAACTCGTGCGGCAGGGATATGTCGTCGCGGCCCCCTGTTTCACGCCGTTCGGCGTTCGCCTTAGCCAGACGCCAGGTAAGGATGCGTGCGCCGACACGTTCATTCGCATGCAGCTCCTGGGCAAGACACTGATGGCGGAAAACCTGCGCGACGCGCGGTGGGGCGTCGAATTGCTCGCCCGTCATCCGGATGTCGATCCCGAGCGCATCGGCTGTGTCGGCTTGTCGCTGGGCGGACGGATGACGATGTTGACGGCCGCCCTGGAGCCGCGCATCAAGCTGTGCGTCATTTCCGGCGCGCTCAACGCCATGCAAGAACGCGTCAGCAAGCCGTATGGCTGCGGCGCCCAGATCATTCCGGGATTGCTCAAATACGGCGACGTGCCCGAAATCGCCTCGCTGATCGCGCCGCGGCCGTGCCTGTGGGAAGTGGGAAACAGCGACAAGCTAATCGATCCGCTCTGGGCCAACGACATCCTGCTGCGCCAGCGCCGCGCATACATGGCGCTTGGAGCCGAGGGGGAGGTCAGCGTCGACCGCTTCGAGGGAGGCCACGTCTGGCACGGCGTCGCTGCGGACAAGTTGCTGGCGAAGGTATTGCGGCCGTGATGGGAATTGACAATTGTTGCTAATTGTCAATTCCCCATCCCGATCAGCTCCCCTCTTTCGACGCCCGCAAACGCCATTCGCTTCCTTGAAACTGCGGATCATTCATCAGCATGCGCCGGCACTCCTTGGAGCGTTCGTCGTTGTTGAGTTGCTCGAACGTCTTCCAGAGATAGTAGAGGGCCTTGGCTCGCTCGTTGCGGTCCTGGTTGTAAACCGCGTCGACGTAGAGAAATTCCCAGACCGCCTCGGAGTAGCGGTTGGATTTGAACAGGCATTCGCCGAGCGTGTTGTGGGCCTCGGCCTTGATCTGAGCGTCCTTGTTGTCCTTGATGAGCTGCTTGAGGATCGGCACCGCCTGATCGATCTTCTTCTCGCCAACGAGGAGCTCGGCCCGCGTCATCTTGACGCGTGACAAGAAGGGGACGTTGCCCGCGGCTTTTTTCTCGATGTCATCGAGCTTTTTCTGGGCCCCCTTGAAGTCGCCGGACTTGACCGTGACCTGCACGACCATCAACTCGGCATTGCGGCGCACCTCGACCGGGAAGACTTCCAGATCGGCCATCTCCTGATACGTCGCAATCGCGCCCTTAAAGTCTTTGGCGTCCATTTGCAATTGCGCCAGCGTCGGCACAATCTGATTGATCTGCCAGCTGTTCGGGTATCTCGTCTTGAAGGAGTCAAGCCGGGCCATGGCGTCCTTCATTGCAATCGGATCGCCCTGGGCCTGACGCAGCGTCAGCACGGCCACCTTGTAGTCGAAATTGCGAGCGGCATACTTGTGCGGCGGTTTCATCTGCGCCATGGTTTCCTTGTAATGCTTGATCGCGTTCGTCGTGGCGGTCCTGCGTAGAGCTGGATCGGTGGCGGCATCGGCCTCGGCTTCCGCCTTTTTGGCTTCCAGGTACGCGCCGCCGCTGAGCGTCAACTTCACCGGCTTGACCTCGTCGTAGTGAATGTCGATGATGTCGCCCGCGGGAACGAATTGCTCCCCCTTCTTGATGGCGATCTGCACCCCGCGGGCGTCTTCATTCTTCACCGTGCCGACGAGCT
>DASRSQ010000128.1:0-5615 GCA_035656475.1 Gemmataceae bacterium
TCGCCCACGCCGCGGGGGCCGGAATTCTTTGCCTTTTCTCTGATTGTTTGCCATGATTACAGATGCCAGAAGTGAGTAGGGAAGAAGTGGGATGGGCATGAACAAGGATCTGCTGTGCACCTGGCTTGGATTGCCGAAGGCGGACTGGCCTCCGGACGCGTGGTCGTTGCTTGGCCTGCCCCGGGGCGACCACGATCTGCCGACGATTGAGAAGAACGTGCAGGCACGGATGGCCAAGCTGCGGTCGTATCAGCTCTCATTTCCCGAAGAAGCCACTGAAGGAATGAATCGCCTCGCGGAAGCATTCGTGACGGTGACAGACGCGTGCGCCAAGCCGGCGCCCGCCGCGCCGCCGCCGCCCGTGGCGGAGAAGCCCGCGCTAGATCGCTCGAAGGACGACACAGTCATCGGCGACAAGACCAGCATGGACTGGCGCAGCGCACCGCCCCCCGTCCGCAACGGCGCGGCAACTGCTCCCAACACGCTCGCTGTCGCCAATACGCCGCAGGTCATCGTTGACGACGAGGCGAAGCATGTCGAGGTGTTGACATCGAAGCCGTTCATTCCGCCCGCCAAGCCGCCGTGCCGGGAGATTGACGTTCGGTTCATCCACGAACTGGCGGAGGAATCGGACGACGCGACGAGCAATCTCGGCACGCTCGAAGCGGTCATCGAGCGCGTCGAGGAGACGCGCCGCCTGTTGCACGTGTGGGACCAGGTTGGCAAGCAAATCCGCTGCAGCACGAAGAAACCGTCGCCGAAGGAATGCGAGATCTTTGCCGCCCGCCTCGAAAAAATCGCCAAGGTAATGCAGACGTATCCCGCGTTCCTCGGTCATCCCGGCCTGCCGGGCTATCGCCTCGTGGTGCAAGCGCGCTTGCGCATCCCGCTGTCGAATCTGCGTGCGCTCCCGAAAGAGCAACGTGACGATTTGATCTTCGATTGGCAAAGCGCTCGCCAGGTGCTGCTGACTCATCGCAAGTATCTGCACCGGGTGTTCAAGTCGCTGCGACATCGCACGGTTGTCGGCCTCGTCCTGCATTTCATTCGCGCCACCCTCAACGATCATCCGCTGCTGACGCTCGGCGGCGTCGCGTTGCTGATCGCCCTCATCGTCAGCATCGTGATCGCCATCTATCGCTGATGGAGACCTTCACGCATGACGCTCCCACTCGCAAATCGCACCATCGCTCTCGCGGAAGGCCGGCAGCTCGAAGAGCTGGCGCAGATGCTCGAGAAGGAAGGCGCCGCCACGCTGCGCTGTCCGATGCTCAGCATCCTGGACGCGCCGGATGACGCCCCGCTGCTCGCCTGGCTCGATTGCTTGCAGGCGGACGCTTTCGCCTGGGTGATCCTGCTGACCGGCGAAGGTTTGCGTCGCTTGCTGGCGTGCGCCGAGCGGCACGGCCGCCGTGATGCCGTGGTCGCGGCGCTTGCCAGGACGCGCACGCTGACGCGCGGTCCCAAGCCGGGTCGGGCATTGCGAGAGATTGGTCTGACCCCGACGGTGACTGCGTCGGCCCCGACCACCGATGGCGTCATCGCGTCGCTGCGTTCGCTGGATCTGCAGGGGCTCACCGTGGGCGTTCAGCTGTACAACGCCGCCAATCCGCCGCTGGAAGAGTACCTAAAGCAGGCCGGTGCCGCGCCAGTCACGGTGCAGCCATACGTCTACGCGCCGGCTGCCGACGCCGAGCGCGTCGGTGATCTTGTCGACAAGATGGCAGCGGGCACGATTGCCGCGATCATCTTCACGAGCGCGCCGCAGGCAGATCGTTTGTTTGAGGTGGCCCAGGAGCAGGGCAGGGGGTCGCAGCTCATCGCTGGCTTTGCGCGTACGATCGTCGCCGCCGTCGGCCCGATCGTTCAGGAGAAGCTGCAGAGCCACGGTGTGACCGTGCACGTCTGTCCGGAACAGGGCTGGCAGATGAAGAACCTGGTCCAGCAACTGAAGAAACAGCTTGGGGGTAGCGCTCAGTGATCCGTGGTGCGGACCGTTTTCATGGCGTGCGGTCGAGGTAATTGGGCGTGGTCGCATGCGGCGACCACGCCAAGTGAGTGGAAGTGCAAGTCAATTGTTGTCAGGTTCCTTCTTTTTTTCCTTGTCCATGTCCATCGGCATCGGTTCGCGCGGTCGATCGGGCAGCACCAGCACGCCCGTCCCTGGAGCGCCGGCGTAGGGCAACTGCGGGCGGAAGCGGGACAGCTCGATGCTGTTCGCGCTGCGGGCCTTGCGATAGCCGATGACGTTGGCGAAGTTCTCGGCCGAGATCAGCAGCAAGCCCTTGTCGCGGGCCTCGGTCCACAGGGCCTGGCTGGACCGGTTCACCGCGTCAATGCGATCGGCGATGCCGCCTTCGTCCTTCATGGGCTCCTTTTCCATCGCCTTTTCTTTTTCGCCGTCCTTTTCCTTGTCGTCATCTTCTTTCTTCATAATCGGTGCATCGGCTTTTTTCTCGCCAGGACGCGCGAGCTTGGCCCCGAGAATGAGATAGCGCGTTTTCTGCGTGATCTTGCCCTGCAGCGCGCCGGTACGCACATCGACGTAAGCATCGACCAGCATGCCGTTGCGCCGACACAGGGCCATGAAGTCGTCCATCTGCCGGAACTGCTCGGCCGGATTGCTCACTTCCTCGCCGGTGATGCTGACATAACCGGCGACGGCGACGCGCGTGCCCCAGAACAGATTGAACAGCAGGTCGCCTTCGCGGATCGGCATGTCGGCCTCGCGCATCGCCCGCTTGCTCGCCTGCAGGTTCATCAGCATCTCGACGCCTTCCTGATCGTACATCGATGTGATCCGGCACGTGGACGAATTGAGGTCCACCTTGATGACCTCGATCGTTCCCTTCATTTGCTTTTCCGCCCGGCCCGCGGCGTTGGGGCCGAAGATATTGAAGGTCAATTCCGGATGAACGCCATGGACCGAGCCGAGATTGATGGTCACTTGGCGCAGCCCGAGATCAACGCTGATGACCTTGCCGACGGGCTGATCCCAGAGCGGCTTACCCGGCGAGATGTCAAGCAGTAGCGGGAACAGGTCCCCCTTCGGGCCACCGCCGGCGACTGGCGCGCCGCCTGGACCAACGCCGTTCGCCAGGTTTTCCTTCCGCTCCGCTTCGAGAATTTTGAGCTGGCGGACGTAGCCTTTGATGACCTTGTCGTGCTCTTCGTCCTTCTTGGAAAGCTGATCGCCCAGATCTTTGATCTTTTCATTCAGCTCGATGTTGTTCTCCGAGATTTTCTTGAATGCATCGCTCTTCGCGTTGACCTGGGCGAGTGCGTTGGCGTTGTCCTTGGCGATGCGATCGCGAACTTCCTGGTAGAACTTGTCGCGCTCCTTGGTCAACGTTGCAAGCAATGCCTTCGTCTTCTCATGGCTGGCGACTTCCGCCGCGGTTGTGCCCTGGATCTGCTTGATCTTGTCGACGGCGTCTTCGAGTTCTTTCTTGTAGTTCTTGTCGTAGTCCTGATTGTTGGCCGCGACGCCCAGCTTCAACTTGAGCTCGTCCATCATCTTCTTGACGCTTTCCTTCCCCTTCTCGTTTTTGAAGGGGCCAAAGTCCTGTTGATTGAACGCGGTGCGGTTGCCTTCGAGTTCGATCTTTTCATCGCCATCGATGGCCTCCGGGCCGAAGACGGCGAGCTTCAGATCGCGGAACGCCATGGCGTAAAACTGGGCGGTCGTTTTCTCGGTCTTGGCCGTGTTCTGAGCCTGATTCTTCGCATTGGCGAGTGCCGCCTGGCCGGCGTAGCCGTAGTAACCCCACACGCCCAGGCCGATCGAGGTGAGGACGAAAAGCACCAAAAAGACGACGAGCACGACATTGGGGCTGGAACTTTTCTCTTTTTTCTTCTTTTTCAGACCGGCCATTTGGAGCACCTCGGAAAGCGCGCGAGAGATGGAGGATTCCTGGTATCCAGTTTAAACAGTTCGCCAATCCTGTCAAACGATTTGGCTGGCAAACTGACGGCGATGCCGCAAACCGTGCGGATTGTGCGGAACTTGCCGATTGATCCGCCGCGCTCGCTCGGCAAACACCAGACATAATCTTGACCAAAAAGTACACATTCCTAGAATGAAGGTAGAAGCGACTTCGTGGAGGATTGCCCCAATGAAAATCACCGCTCAGGAAGAGTACGGTCTCCGCTGCCTGTTACGGCTGGCAAAGGCAGAGAGCGGCTCGATTACGCTGCCGGAAGTCGCTGCGGCGGAAGGGCTTTCGGTGCCGTATGTCGGCAAGTTGATGGGCGTGTTGCGGCATGCCGGCGTCCTCGAAAGCGTGCGCGGCCGTTCCGGCGGCTACAAGCTGGCACGGCGTCCCGATGAGATCGGCCTGGGGTCCGTGCTGTTGACGCTCGGCGAGCCGTTGTTCGACGAGACGGACTATTGCCAGAAACACGCGGGCACCGAAGCGCCGGGCGGCGTGTGCATGAATCACGCGACCTGCACGCTCAAGTCGCTCTGGCAGACGCTCGAACACTGGATGCGCCACACGCTCGACCAGATCACGCTGGCCGATTTGATTCGCCATGAAGGTCGCCTGCCCGAATTGCTGCGCGAACGCCTAGCCGCCGCCGCGTTTGTCGAAGAGCCGCATCTGTTGACATTGAATGTGAGATAGGACACCAAGCCCCGGGATGAGTGCTGCGATTCCCGGGGATTACGACGGAATGCAACCATGACCACCGCAACCCAGACGATCGAACAGCTCGCCAACAAGGAATACAAGTGGGGCTTCGTCACCGATATCGAGGCGGAGACGATCCCGAAGGGTCTGAGCGAAGACGTCGTCCGTCTGATCTCGGCCAAGAAGAATGAGCCGGCCTGGTTGCTCGACTGGCGTCTGAAGGCGTATCGCTACTGGACGACGCTTGAAGAGCCGCGCTGGTGGCCGAACGTCTCGTTCCCGCCGGTCGACTATCAGAACATGATCTACTACGCGGCGCCCAAGCAAAAGAAGCAGCTCAAGAGCCTCGATGAAGTCGATCCCGAGATGCTCAAGACCTTCGAAAAGCTCGGCATCTCGCTCGACGAGCAAAAGCGTTTGACCGGCGTCGCCGTCGATGCCGTGTTTGACAGCGTCTCGGTAGCGACGACCTTTCGCGGCAAGCTCGCGGAGATGGGCGTTATTTTCTGCTCGTTCAGCGAAGCGGTTCAGCATCATCCCGAGCTGGTCAAGAAGTACCTCGGCTCCGTGGTGCCATACAACGACAACTATTTCGCGACGCTCAACTCCGCGGTATTCAGCGACGGCTCGTTTGCATACATCCCGAAGGGCGTCCGCTGCCCGATGGAGCTGTCGACCTACTTCCGCATCAATGCCAAGGAGACGGGCCAGTTCGAGCGCACGTTGATCGTGGCCGAGGAGGGCGCGTACGTCAGCTATCTCGAGGGCTGCACCGCACCGATCCGCGATGAGAACCAGTTGCACGCTGCCGTCGTCGAGTTGGTGGCCGTAGGGGAAAACTCGCAGATCAAGTATTCGACCGTGCAGAACTGGTACCCTGGCGACAAGGACGGCAAGGGGGGCATCTACAATTTCGTCACCAAGCGCGGCGCCTGCCGGGGCCGACGCAGCAAGATCTCGTGGACGCAGGTCGAGACCGGCAGC
>DASRSQ010000129.1:0-7333 GCA_035656475.1 Gemmataceae bacterium
GCCCCGTCAATCTGTGGCTCACGGCGAATCGCACCCGGGCGGAAGTCGGGCAGAGCGTGACGCTGCGTGCGGACGTGCAAGCAAATCGCCCGCTGCCGTCGGCCCAGGTGCAGGGCTGGGTGACGACGCCGGACGACAAGCGCTTGCCCCTGGTGTTTGCGAGCGATCCGACCAACCCGCGACAATATCGGGCGGAGTTCGCGTGCACCAAGCCCGGCCTGCTGCGCATCTCGGCGACGCTGGTTGCCGAGGGGAAAACGCTGACGGAGACCACGACGTCGGTGCAAGCGGTGGAATCGCGCGGCGAGGAGGGGGACGTTGATGTGACGGCGTTGGCCCGTATTGCGGGCGCTACGGGAGGTAAGCTGATCGATCCCGCGCTGCCCGAATCGTGGCCGGCGCCAGGGGCCGACCTGCCGTCGCTGGAGCGAATGCACACGATCGACCCCTGGAGCAATTTTGCGCTGATCCTGTTGCTGTGCGCCGCTCTCGGGGCCGACTGGTTCATTCGGCTGTTTCGCGGCCTTGCAAGTGGTTGAGCGGGCAAAACTCCGGTCATTTTGAGTTTACCTAATGCCCACGAACCCGTGCTCATCTCGATTGCAAGTAAACTTGGATTTAGTGTCTCGCGCTGCTCGCCCCAGCGATGCCCGCGCATTACTATCAGTAAGCCTCGCAATCCAAGAAAGGACCCGCGCATGCGATACGTTAAGTGGGGGGCGTATGCCCTGGGCTTGATTTTGTTCGCCGGCGTTGCCATCCAACAGGAAGCCGGCGAGGGGAGCAAGGACAAGAAATCGGACAAGAAGTCGGCGGACAAGCCAGCGACGTACAAGGTCGCCAAGGGACCATTCAAGGTCGAGCTCAGCTTCAGCGGCATCCTGTCGAGCGAGGATGCAAGCGAAATCAGCTTTCGACCACACCCGATGTTGCACCCGCCGGAGGGACAGAGTTCGCTGGTTGTCAAGAAGGTGGTCGCGCACGGGGCGGCGGTAAAGAAAGGGGACGTGCTCGTCGCGCTCGACACAACGAAGATGGACGATGTGATCGCCAATGCCGAGCTGGAACAGAAGGCGCTGCAACTCAGCATACGGCTGACGGAGGAGGAGTTGCCCTTGCAGGAAAAGGCGGCGCCGATCGAGCTGGCCGCGGCGGAGTCAGCGAAGAAGCGAGCCGACGAGGAGCTGAAATACTTCCTCGACACCGGTCGCGCCCAGGCGGAGAAGGAAGCTCATATGTCGGTCAAGTCGATGAAGTTCTACCTCGAGTATGCGGAGGAGGAACTGGTTCAGCTCAAGAAGATGTACAAGGCCAACGACTTGACCGAAGAGACCGAGCGCATGATTCTGCGCCGTCAGCAAAACCAGGTCGAACGGCTCAGCTTCGGGTACCAGTCCGCGCTGCTCGACCGCGATTACACGCTCAAGACCACGCTCCCCAACAAAGAGAAATCGCTCAAGGAAGACCAGGCCAAGCAGACGCTGCTCCTGGAAAAGGCACGCAAGACATGGGTCCCCTGGCTGGAGCAGAAGCGTGGCAGCCTGGCGAAGTCAAAACAGGAATTCGCGAACGGAGCCGAGCGCCTCGCCAAGCTCGCAAAGGACCGCGCCGCCATGACGATCACGGCGCCGGTTGACGGAGTCGCGTACCATGGGCGATTCCATCAGGGGAACTGGAACCTGTCGGAAAGCGTGGAGAGCAAGCTGCTGCCCGGCGCAACCGTGCAGCCGGACAAGGTGCTGTTGACCATCGTGCAACCCCGAGCCGCGCTCGTGTATGTCAACGTCGACGAGAAAGACGCGCACCTGCTGAAGGCGGACATGCGTGGCATGGCAAAGTTCGTCGCTCGGCCGGGCCGCAAGGCGACGGTGCGCGTGAAGGAGATTTCGCGATTGCCGAGCGCTCCGGGCAAGTATGGTGCGGTCATCCGGCTAGACGAGCCCAGCGACGAGCTGGTTCCGGGCCTGGCGTGCACGGTCAAGTTCGTGCCGTATGCGACGAAGGACGCACTGACGGTGCCGACCAAGTGCATCTTTGACGAGGATGACAAGGATATGGTCTACGTCCAGCAGGCAAATGGCAAGCACGTGCCGCGCACGGTCACACTCGGCCATACCGACGGCACGAACACGGAAATCCTCGAAGGTTTGCGCGTCGGCGACCTGGTGCTATTGGAACGGCCGAAGTCGAAGGGAGAGACGCCATGAAGCTGCAGCGTGCGCTGGCGGTCGTCCTGTTAGTTATGCTGCCTGCGGCGTGGGCGGCGGTGGGTCAGGACGCGCCAAAGGAGGCGAAGCCGAAGTCGCCGTTTGCCGAGAAGGGGCCGCGTCCTGATCCGGTCCCCCGCCCCGATCCTGCCGCGGTTGAGGTGTCGATCAAGCGAGGCATCGATTTCTTGATTGCCAACCAGAACAAGAACGGTTCCTGGGGCTCGCCGGCGTATCGGCACGGCGTCACCATCTACGCGCCGATCCCTGGCGCGCACCGAGCATTTCAGTCCGCCGTCACCGCCATGTGCATCTCGGCCCTGATCGAGACCGCCGGCGAGCGCGACGACGCCAGGAAGACACTTGAGCGCGGCGAAACCTGGCTCATGGAGAACCTTCCCAAGGTCCGCCGCTCGAGTCCTGACGCACTCTACAACATCTGGTCGCACATCTATGGCATCCAGGCGTTCGTCCGCATGCATCAGCGTCTGCCTGATGAAGCGCGGCGCAGGAAGATGGAAGCGTTGATCCGCGAGCAAATCGGTTTCCTCGTGCGCTACGAATCGGTCGACAAGGGGTGGGGCTATTACGACTTCCGCATCGGCAGTCAGCGACCCGCCACCGATTCGACCAGCTTCATGACCGCCGCCGCCCTGGTCGCGCTGCGCGAGGCCAAGGACATCGGCATCGAGCTGCCGGCCAAGCTCGCGCCCGAAGCGGTCGATTCGATTCAGCGCCAGCGTAAACCGGACAACAGTTATCTCTATGGCGAGTACATGAAATACGTCCCGCAGGACGAGATCAACCAGCCCGGCGGCAGCCTCGGCCGATCGCAGGCGTGCAACCTCGCCCTGCGTCTGTGGGGGGATGAGACGATCACCGACAAGGTGATGACGACCTGGCTCGATCGCCTGTTCGCCCGCAACGGCTGGCTCGACATGGCACGCAAGAAGCCGATCCCACACGAATCGCATTACGCAGTCGCTGGCTATTTCTTTTACTTCGGCCACTATTACGCCGGCCTCGCCATTGGTCACGTGCCGGAATCGCAGCGTCCGTTCTATCAGGATCACCTGGCGACACTCTTGCTGCGCCTGCAATCGAAGGACGGCTCATGGTGGGACTATCCGCTGTATAATTACCATCAACAATATGGCACCGCGTTCGCGCTGATGAGTTTGAAGCGTTGCCGACGATAGGACCAGGTTTACCTTGCACGCTGCACGAAATAGCCTGAACATAATTACACGGCGTATTCCTTGACCCGTGCCCGACATGAAGCGCGTTGCCAACATCGTTCCTTTTTTGGCGCAAGTTCCCTCGCCAGGCGCGTTCAGATTGCGGATAAAATGCACACCGAGCATCGCAGACAAGATTCACGGAGAATGCCATGGCGAACGAAACATTCGTGCAACAGCCGAGCTTGGGCGATCTTCTGGTCCGATATCTTGCGAAGCAGGCTGACGCGCAATCGCTGGGGATCTCCGGTTTCGATGCCGAAGTCACGCCCTATGAGGTTGGGCCGCTACAACCGCTTGATCCGAAGCTGGCCTGGGATGAGGCGTTGACGGCACTGACGTACTTCGGCAAGGCGCCGGGCCGCGTCAAGGCGCCGCCGCACTGGGCGCAACTGGTCAGCGGTCACGAATCGGTTGTCGGCATCGCGTTCTGCGTCGGGAACTTTCCGCAGCTCGTCCGCAATTATCATCAGATTCTTGCGCTGCCGAATCAGGCCGCGAATCGCGCCGGGCGGGCCGCCGCGGTGGACCTGTCCGATTATGTCGCTCAGACGAGCCAAAAGAAGGGGTTCCCGCAGATACTGATCGCCCTGGGCGCGTTGCGGCTGGCGAATCAATTCGATGCCGCCGATCGCTACATCGCCGCCCATGACGTCGATGTGCCGGCGGAATGGCGGCTGGCATGGGAAAATGAGAAGGCCGCCATCGCCTGGCATGCGGAGCGTTGCGACGAGGCCCGCAAGATCTGGGATGGTCTCGAGCCAACGGCGCCAGTGCAATTCAATCGCGGCATGGCTGCGCTTTTCATGGGAGACATCGCCGCCGCCAAGCAGCATCTGCGCGGCGCAATCGCCCTCTTGCCGGAGTCGAGCGCCTGGCGGCACCTCGGCGGCCTGTACCTGACCCTCGCCGACCTGAAACGTGCGTGAGACCCCTCGCCCCATAAGGCCGCGCTCGCGGACCACGAGCGCGGCTTTATTTTTCCAGCGTTGCGACGACGGTTCGCTTTCTGGGAAACCTTCGCCATTGCATGGCGGAACGTGCACTTCTGATTCAGCTCCAATCCGGTCCACCCTGCGCAGCATGGTTCTTACCTATTCGAGTTTCGCTCGTAGAATAGAGATAGCCCGCTGATCTTTCGCACCGATGTTGAGGCGCATTCTGCGCCCGGCGCGGCAAGTTGCCGTGTCTGACTGCCCTGTTTCCAGCCTGATTTTGCAGCCATGAGCGAAGCCAACGAGTTGCCGCCGTCGACTGAAGGTGCGCGCGGAGCCCTGCGGGTCCCCGGTGCAACCTATCGATTGCAGTTCCACGCCGGCTTCACTTTCAAGGATGCGTGTAGGATAATTCCCTATCTCCAGAAGCTCGGAATTACTGATTGTTACGCGTCCCCCTATCTCAAAGCTCGTCCCGGTAGCAAGCACGGCTACGACATCTGCGATCACCAGTCGATCAACCCCGAGATCGGCAGTGATGCCGACTGCGCGACCTTTGCCAAGACGCTGCACGACCATGGCATGGGCCAGATCCTCGACATCGTTCCCAATCACATGGGCATCGTCGGCAACGAAAATGCCTGGTGGAACGACATCCTCGAGAACGGTCCCTGCGCCCGTCATGCCGGCTACTTCGATGTCGACTGGGACCCACTCCGGCCAGATGTGCGCGACAAGGTCATGCTCTGCCTGCTTGGCGAACCCTACGGCAAGGTTCTCGAATCCGGCCAGATCGCCCTCACTTACGAGGCCGGCGCGTTCGTGGTGCGCTACTTTGAGCATCGCTTCCCGGTCGCGCCGGAGACGTCGCTGCTCTGTCTGCGCCACCGCGTCGACGAGCTGGAGCAGGCATTGGGCAAGGAATCGCCGGAACTGATGGAATATCAGAGCGTGCTGACCGCTCTGGCCCACCTGCCGCATCGCAACGAGGTTGATCCGACGCGCATCGAGGAACGTTATCGGGAAAAAGAAGTGATCCGCCGTCGGCTGGCGGCCCTGACCGAGTCAAGCCCGATGGTGCGCGAGTTCGTGAATCGGAACGTCCGCACGTTCAACGGCGCCGTCGAGGATCGCCATAGTTTCGACCTGCTCGATCGGCTACTGAACGAGCAGGCCTATCGCCTCGCCTACTGGCAGGTGGCGGCGGACGAGATCAACTACCGCCGTTTCTTCGACGTCAACGAGCTCGCCGCCCTGAGTATGGAGAAGCCCGATGTCTTCGCCGACACGCACGGTCTGATCCTGCGTCTAATCGGATCGGGCGCCGTCACCGGCTTGCGCGTCGATCATCCCGACGGTCTCTTCGATCCCAGGCTCTATTTCGAGACGCTACAGCGCCACGCTTTCGCTGCCGTCCAAGGCAAGTCCGATGCCGGCTCGGTCGATGGGCAGGTCAAGACGCCGGGAGAACTTTTCCGTCCCTTCTACGTGCTCGCGGAAAAAATTCTCGGCCGCGATGAGCAGATTCCCGAAGGCTGGCCGATTCATGGCACCACCGGTTACGAATTCCTCAATCACGTCAACGGTCTCTTTGTCGCCAGGGCCAACGAACGTCCGATGAGCCGATGTTACGAACGCTGGACCGGCATGAGCCCGAACTTCGGGCCATACGTCTATGACAAAAAGTTCCTGATTTTGCAGGTTTCTCTGTCGGGTGAGTTGCACGTCTTGGCCCAGCAACTCGATCGCCTGTCCGAGAAGGATCGCTGGTCGCGTGATTTCACGCTCAACAGTTTGCGTCACGCCTTGCGCGCCATCATTGCCTGCTTTCCCGTCTATCGCTCTTACATCACCGATAGCGTCAGCGAACGCGATCGTCGCTATGTGGAAATGGCAGTCGCACTTGCCAAACGCAAGAATCCGCTGATCAGCGGCTCCATCTTTGACTTCGTCCGCCGGATCTTACTGCTTCAGTACCCGGCTTACCACAAGGAAGCCGACCGCGCCCAGCAACGCCGATTCGTCGGCAAGTTCCAGCAGGTCACGGCTCCGGTGATGGCCAAGGGACTGGAGGACACCGCTTTCTATGTTTTCAATCGCCTCATTTCGCTCAACGAAGTCGGCGGCGATCCGGGAAGATTTGGCTACGAACCCGCCGAGGTGCATGGTCTGTTCCAGGCGCGCCAAAAAGAATGGCCGTGTGCCATGTCCACCACCGCCACACATGATACCAAGCGAGGCGAGGACGTGCGGGCACGCATCAACGTGCTTTCCGAGATGCCGCGCGAATGGCAGACGGCGTTGTCGCGTTGGAGCCGACTGAACAAGAAACACCGCACCAATGTCGATGGCGCCGACGCCCCGGATCGCAATGACGAGTATCTGCTGTACCAAACCCTGATCGGCGCATGGCCGTTGCAAAAGCACGAGCTGATTGGCTTTTCTCATCGTATCGTCAATTACATGACCAAGGCGGTGCATGAGGCCAAGGTCCACACCAGCTGGACCAATCCCAATCCTGCCTATGACGATGCGGTGCGCCAGTTTGTGGTGCGCATTCTGGACGAGGCTCACAGCGGACTGTTTCTGGCCCATTTTCGTGCATTCCAGAAACGCGTCAGCCATTTTGGCATTTTTAATGCTCTGTCCCAGGTGCTCATCAAACTGACGGCCCCCGGGGTCCCTGATTTGTATCAAGGCACGGAGCTTTGGGATCTTAGTCTGGTTGATCCAGACAACCGCCGAGCGGTGGACTATGAACGGCGTGAGAAGATTCTAGATGAACTGGTCTACCGAGCCAACCAGTCTGGTGAAGGTGGACTTTCAACTCTGGCACGAGAACTGGTAGAGCATAAAGAAGATGGGCGAATCAAGTGTTATCTCATTTGGCGCTCGCTTCAATGTCGCTTGGGAAGTCCTGAACTATTTGTTAGCGGGGAATACATTCCGCTGG
>DASRSQ010000130.1:0-3868 GCA_035656475.1 Gemmataceae bacterium
GGTGAAGGCGCCCTTCTCATGGCCAAAGAACTCGCTCTCGATCAGGTTGGCGGGAATGGCGGCGCAGTTGACCTTGATGAGCGGCCGATCGCGGCGTGGGCTGGCGCCGTGAATGGCGCGGGCGAGCAGTTCCTTGCCGACGCCCGTCTCGCCGAGGATCAGGACGGTGGCGCCGGTCGGCGCCACCTGTTCCATGTCGCGCAGCACCGCCTCGAGTGACGGGCTGCGGCCGAGGATCTGGCCAGAGTTGTGCAGTTCGCGAATCTCTTCGCGCAGATATTCCGCCTGCACCGTCAGCGACTGAATCTTGCGCTCGGCTTCCAGGCGATCGTTGACATTGCGCAGAATCAGCGTGCAGAAGCGATGGCCGCGCACCTCGAACTGCGACAAGGTCGCTTCGGCCTGGAACGCATGGCCGCCGTCGGCGGGATGCGCAGTGAGCCCGCCTGGAATCCAGAGATAGCGCTGCCCCTCCGGCAACGCGCTCAGTTGCTGGACCAGGGCGCTCAACCGGGCAGCGCTCTCGGCGGCGAGGAAGTTGCCAAACACATCGCCCACGACCGCCTCGCTCGTGCAGCGGAAAATCTTCTCGGCCGCCGCATTCAGACGGGTGACTCGATTCGCATGATCGAGTTCAATGATGGCGTCCATCGCGCTGTCGACAAGCCGGCCGAGCTTTTCCTCGCGCTCGCGGATTTCGATGTCGCGCTGCAGCCGTTGCAATTCGGCGGCCGCGCGTGTGGCGAAGATGCGGAACAGAGCGAGCACCCGCGCCGCCTCGGGCAACGGCCGGCGATCGATCACCGCGAGATGTCCCAGGATGGAGCCGTCGACATCTTCCAGCGGCATGCCGAGGTAGCTGGCGAGCCCCAAGCCGCGCACGTTGGGATTTTCCGGAAAGAACTCGATCAGACGATCCTGAAAATGGATCAGCCGCCGGCTTTCGATCACGCGCTCGCACGGGGTGCCGGTGATATCGAAGGAGAATTCGGGAACCCGGTTGCCATCCAGCCAGAACGACAACGCCTCTAGCTGGCGTTTCTGCGGCCAGTAGCGCGTCACCATGGCGCCGTGGGTGCCGAGGGCCTTGGCGAGATTCTCGACCAGGGCGAAGAAGAAGCGTTCGCCGGTCTGCGTGGCAGTCCCTTCGAGGATGGTGCGTAGGGCGACATCCTCGTCCAGGTCCAGCATCGGTATGCTATCGATATCGATCATACGGACGATTCGCTGAGAAGGAGTCGCTTGACATTGAGGAGCAAACTCCCTTAGCAAGTATCCGCTCCAGCGATTCATCCGTCAACCCTCCCGGGCGGCCCGCGCGACCTGCCGTTGTGTGCCTCGTTCGAAATGGTCGTAAAAAATGGTCGCAATTTACACCTCCTTGACCTGGACTTTTTCGGGTTCGCTGCCGCCGCCGATCGGGATCAACATCGGCACGGATCGGCGATAATTCGTGTAGGCCTCGCCGTGGTGGTCAGCGAGATCGCGTTCCTCGAAGGGGATGGCGATCAGAATGTATGCGGTCATGCCGAGCGCGAAGATCAGGTGAGCGACGGTCATCGTCGGCGTCGCCCAGAACACGATGAACCAGCCGACGTAGAGCGGATGCCGAATGAGCCGATAGGGCCCCGGCGTGCGGAAAGGGAGAGACGTGTATGGCTTGCCGAGCAGGTACAACCAGACCTGCCGCAGGCCGAACAGGTCGAAGTGATTGATGAGGAACGTCGTGCCAAAGACCGCGACCCAGCCCGTGACATAGACGCCGTGAAGGGCACAACGGATCCGGAAATCAGACGCGTCCCAGATCACGCCTCCGATGGGTTGCCATTGCCAGAACAGCAGGATGAGCGCGAGGTTGGAGAACAGGACATACGTGCTGCGTTCGGCCGGCGGCGGCACGATGCGCGTCCACCATTCTTTGAACTTCGGCCTGGCCATGATGCTGTGCTGCAAGCCGAAGGCGGTAACGAGCAGCGCGTCGACGAGCAGCGCCTCCCAGAGCGAGCCGACCGGTTCCGCATCGATCGAGCGAGGCACGAACAGATTGCCGAGAAAGCAGGCGAGATACGTCATCACTGCTACACTGATTGCGTAGTTGATGACGCCGTACGCAAAGACGAGGACCCTCTTCATGTGAATCTCCGTTGATGGGACGGCAAACACGATTGGAGACCAATGCAGAGTGCGTGCCAGTCCGTCCGTGCGGACGGAACACGTGCGTGCATAGAGGGTTAGGGGGATTTCCTGCGAAGTGGCGCCGACGTGAGATTTCGCAAGTTGTGAGATCTCGCGACGCGGTCGTCAAAAAGTGCGAGTGAGCAAAAGGGCGCAAATCAGGGGCGCGTCCAGCGGATGTCGATCTTGGACCCGTCCGGCAGGTCGCGCATGTATTTCGCGAATTCCGCCAGGAAGCGACGCCGCTCCTCGCTCGGCAGGGCGCGCAGCGTCACGCCGTCCTCGGCCTCCTCTAGGCAGAACGGCGGATAGGCGGCGAGCAGTTGGCCGGGTTGCAAGTGGCCCCCCTCGCGCTGATATTGCAAGAGGGGGTGCAGCCCCAGATGTTCGCCGGGGTCCTCCTCGACGTTTTGGAAAAACTCCTTGAACGTCGACTCGAGCGACTCCATTTCCCCCGTCTCGGCGAGCAGGTGCCACACCATGCCGTCGCGCAGCAGGAACTGGTCTCCCATGCAGTCCTCGGCGAACGGCACGTCGTCCGGCTCGACATCGGGATACAACTGGTGAAAGGCGTTCGTGCCGATCCAGGCATCGCGCAGCGAATGCCACGCCGGCGCCAGGCACGCGCCGCGCACGTGCAACCCGCCGTGAAATTGCACGAAGCCATTGACCTGCCCGAGGATGTCCGCCAGCTCCTTCGGGACCTTCGCCAGCATCTCCGGATCGTCGATGGCCGGGCCGCTGAACGTGAGATGCTCTATCTTCATCGACTTTGCCTTTCTCTTTGTCGTCTGGGCTGGAATGCGTGTGCTACGAACCCTTCGCGTAGGTCAGGCTTTCCAGCCTGACAATTCAGTTAGTCAGTTGTGAGAGCAGTATCAATCGTGGCACGGCGATTTCCTGTCACTGTTCGGGAAACTGCACGCGATCATAGACGTCCGCAAACTTCAGCGTGCAACCAATCGATGCGATCGGCACGCTCGACTCCATTCCCTCGTGCAAGTGATACGACCAATCGGCGTTTTTCTGCCGCGAGAATTGCTCGATCTGCGGCCCAAGCTGCGACACGAGAATGTAGTCGGTCAGTGACGGATTGTGCTTCTGCAACCGCGTGAATTTTTCGCCACGGTCAAACGCTTCGGTCGATTCCGACAGGATCTCGATGATGACTTTCGGATTGAGGAGGACGTCCTTGTGCGCGTCGTGGAATTCGTGTTCCCCGCACACGACGAGAACATCGGGGTAGGAGAATAACCCCTTCCGGCTGCGGCCGGTTTCAGGGATCGGCCCGGAGCGTACCTTGATGTCCTTCGTGAAAGCCTGGCACGGCGTTCCCTTAAGCTGTGTGCCAAGGGACACAACTATGTTGACCGAGATAGTGCCATGAGGAATGCTCTCGCCGGCCATCGCGAAAATCTCGCCGTCGAGATAGACGTGCCGCTCGATCGCGGCCCGTTCCATGGTGAGATACTCGTCCACGGTGTAACGAGGCTCCAGCTTGGGAGCGGCCATGGGCATGGTCCTCATGAGTGTGCCGAATATGGGATGTTCGATTTGCATAGAGGGATTTTACCAATCCCGGCCGTCGGTGACCTTACGCCAGGATATCCTGCACCAAATTGCCATGCACATCCGTGAGCCGGAAATCGCGGCCGCCAAAGCGGTAGGTCAAGCGTTCGTGGTCGATGCCGAG
>DASRSQ010000131.1:0-1771 GCA_035656475.1 Gemmataceae bacterium
ATTCGATCGTCAGCAGCGTGCCCATGCGCATCTTTCCGCAAGAAATCCGCAGCCTGCATCGCATGTACAACGGCCGGGTCGTCGCCACCACGGCGCGCTATCAGACCGTCAACAAGATCGATGTGGTCGAGGGACGCTTCCTCATCGACGATGACGACAAGGACCTGCCCGAGCACGGCGGCGGCAAGGACGGCGAGAACGTGCATGGCGACGAGCATGACATGCGCAACGTCGTCGTCCTCGGCTCCGACGTCGCAGAGGCCCTGTTCCCATTTCAGTCGGCCGTCGGCAAGACGATTGTGCTCAACAAACACCTCTACCGCGTCGTCGGCGTCCTCAAGGACCGTTCGCCGATCACGCAGAGCGGCGGCATATCCGAGGATTTCAACGGCGACGTCTACATTCCCCTGAGCACGTGCCGGGGCCGGTTCGGCGAAAAGATCTTCATCCGTCAATCCGGCTCGCGTTCCGGCGAGCAGGTGGAACTGCATCAGGTGACGCTGACGATTTCCGACATCGATAAGGTGCGCGACGCCGGCGCTATCGTCACCGATCAACTCGAGCGCACTCACCTCAAGAAGGACTGGCGCGTCATCGTCCCGCTCGACCGCCTCGAGGAGGCCAAGCGCGCCAAGGACCGCGGCATGCTCCTTTTGTTCATCATCACCACCATCTCGCTCGGCGTCGGCGGCATCGGCATCATGAACATCATGCTCGCCACGGTCACCGAACGTACGCGCGAAATCGGCATTCGCCGCGCCCTGGGCGCCAAACGCTGGGACATCACGCTACAGTTCCTCATCGAGGCCATCGTGCAGACCGGCTCGGGCGGCGCACTCGGCACCCTCATCGGCATGGCCGTCGTCCTGTTCATGCCCTGGGCCAGCAGTGTGCTCTTCAGCAAAAACATCCCGGCGGTGCTGAAACTGGAGCCGATTTTCCTGTCGATGGGCCTCGCCGTCGTCGTCGGCGTCTTCTTTGGCCTCTACCCCGCTTACCGCGCTTCGCGTCTCGATCCGATCGAAGCATTGCGGCACGATTAGCGCAACCGGAGAAGAAGCCGGTGCGCGCTCAGCGGCGCGATTAATCGCCAGCGCGCAGAGAGGACAAGAATTGGAACAGCCAGCACAGACGCCGCAGCCGCCGTATTTCGCGGTCATCTTCTCATCGCTGCGGACCGCGGAGGATTCCGACGGCTACGGCGAGATGAGCGTTCGCATGGTCGCACTCGCGCAGACGATGCCCGGCTTCCTCGGCGTCGAAAGCGTGCGCGGCGACGACGGCTTTGGCATCACCGTCTCCTACTGGGCGAACGAAGACGCCATTCGCAACTGGCAACAACACGCGGAGCATCTCGAAGCGCAACGCCTCGGACGCGAACGCTGGTATGCGCGGTTTGAGCTACGCGTTTGCCGGGTGGAGCGGGCGTACGGATTTGCCAACTCCGATCACAAACAGGCTGAGCAAAATGCCTGACTTCAGAATCGAATTTGAGATCATTGGAGAAGATAGGTTACACCAACTCGCGACGGTGTTTGATGCGCTTCGATACGCATTGGCACGAAAATCCGAGCCCGTTCGCCTGCTCGCTTGACGCCGATTACATGAAAGTTCCCCGTCGCGGCAGAGGCATCCTTGACGATCGGCTTTTTGGGGAAAACGATGTGGAACCCGCCCGTCGCGGGAGTGTATTTCTCCCATCCCCATTTACTGGCATCTGCATGGTCAATGACATATGCCGGGAGGGCGAGGCTCCTGCCGAGCCATGAAC